>NZ_JBGCUM010000043.1:0-50824 GCF_054177665.1 Roseateles sp. P5_E8
GCAGCAAAGAGGCGAGATTTTGATCTGCTTTCGCAGCATCGTCAAGTACTTTTCAAAAATTCTTTCGAACCCTTCGAAGCACCCGCCGACTTGTCTCAAGCCCGCCCAGGTCTTTCAACCCGACTCCGCCAACCCCTCTACGCCCTGCAATCCGCTTCCAGATCACTCAGCGCTTTGTCATCAGCGAAGCCCACGACTGTAGCACAGGTTTTTGCTTAGGTGGAAGCCCTGGCTGCACTTTGCGTTGAAGGTCGCCGGGTTCCTTATGCGGTCGCCAGGCGCTGCTGCTTCTTTCTATATGGATAGATCAGCGACTGAGCGCCGCGCCGCCGCAACTGCCGGACAGCCGGCGCCAGGCGCCAGGCGCCAGGCGCCAGTCTCAAGCCTCTTCCTGAAACGCTTCCTCGCGCTTGTTCTTGATGGACGGCAGCATGACGACCACGATCATCAGTGCGGCGGCGATCAGGAGGCCGGCGGACAGCGGGCGGGTCAGGAAGGTACTCCAGTCGCCGCGTGCCAGCAGCAGCGCCCGGCGGAGGTTCTCTTCCATCATCGGGCCGAGGATGAAGCCGAGCAGCAGCGGCGCGGGCTCACAACTGAGTTTGTAGAAGATGTATCCCAACAGCGCGAAGCCGGCCGTCATGAAGACGTCGAAGCTGTTGTTGTTCAGCGAGTAGGTGCCGATGCAGCAGAAGACAACGATGGCGGGGAAGAGGAAGCGGTAAGGCACCGTCAGCAGCTTGATCCAGATGCCGATCAGCGGCAGGTTCAGCACGATGAGCATCAGGTTGCCGATCCACATCGACGCGATCAGGCCCCAGAAGAGCTCGGGGTTGCTGGTCATGACCTGCGGGCCGGGCTGTATACCCTTGATGGTCATGGCGCCGACCATCAGCGCCATCACGGCGTTGGGTGGGATGCCGAGCGTGAGCATCGGGATGAAGCTGGTCTGTGCGCCGGCGTTGTTGGCGCTCTCGGGGCCGGCCACGCCCTGGATGGCGCCCTTGCCGAAGGGCACGCGGGGGTTGCGGACGACCTTCTTCTCCAGTGTGTAGGACGCGAAAGAGGCCAGCAACGCGCCGCCGCCGGGCAGCACGCCGAGGACGGACCCCAGGGCGGTGCCGCGCAGCACCGATGGCCAGGCATCCTGGAAGTCCTCCCGCGTGGGCCACAGGCCCCTGACCTCCTTGGTGAAGACTTCGCGGTGCTCCTCGGGCTGGCCGAGGTTGGCAATGATCTCGCCGAAGCCGAAGACGCCCATGGCAATGACGACGAAGCCGATGCCGTCGGTTAGCTCAGGGATGTCAAAGGAAAAACGCGCAGCGCCGGTGATGACGTCGGTGTTGACCTGGCCGAGCAGCAGACCGAGCACGATCATCGAGATCGCCTTGACCAGCGAGCCGGACGCCAGCACGACCGCGCCAACCAGGCCGAGCACCATCAGCGAGAAGTATTCGGCGGAGCCGAACTTGAAGGCCAGCTCGGTCAAGGGCGGCGCGAAGGCCGCAATGATGATGGTGCCGACACAACCGGCAAAGAAGCTGCCCAGGCCGGCGGCGGCGAGCGCGGCACCGGCGCGGCCGCGGCGGGCCATCTGGTAGCCGTCGATGGCGGTGACGACCGAGCTGGACTCGCCCGGCACGTTGATCAGGATCGCGGTGGTCGAGCCACCGTACTGGGCCCCGTAGTAGATGCCGGCCAGCATGATGAGGGCCGGCGTGGCGTCCAGCGTGTAGATGGACGGCAGCAGCATCGCGATGGTCGCGACAGGGCCAAGGCCCGGCAGCACGCCGATCAGCGTGCCGAGCACGGTGCCGAAGAAAGCGTACAGCAGGTTCTGCAGGCTCAGCGCGGTCTGGAAGCCGAGGGCGAGGTTGTTGAGCAGGTCCATGGCGTCGCCTCAGCCGGTGAAATAAATGGGCCAGAGCGGAATGGTCAGCTTCAGGCCCACGATGAAGAGAGCCCAGCTGCCCACAGTCAGCAGCACACAGCTGATCAGCACACCGCGCCAATGGAAGTCGCGGCCGGCCAGGGAGGACAGCACGATGGTCAAGGGCAGCGTGCAGGACAACCCCAGCCGCGGCAGCGCGAGGCCGAAGACCGTGATGGCCAGGATGATGACCAGCAGCGGTCGCCAGGCAATGTCGCCGATGGGGTCGCCGCCTTCGGACTCCAGCGTCAACGCCTTGAACAGCACAAAGCCACCGAGCACCGCCAGCAGGATGCCGAGGCCGAAGGGGAAGTAGGCGGGGCCCGGGCGTGCCGAGGACCCGAAGGAGTAGTCGGTGGCACCCCAAGCGAATGCCACGCCGATGGTCAGGAACATCAGCCCCGACCAGAAATCCCGCTGGCTCTTGATCTTCATCGCGTCTTGTCTCCGGCGCCGCGGGAAGGCGCGATATGTTGTGGAGAGAATTCTGGCAGCGGGGGGCGGGCGGCGGCCTGTGGATTACACGTAAGCCAGCCGGTCCAAGCTAACCTTCCCACGCTGGCGTGCTGCGCAGTACTTCTTCCACGGTCGTCACTCCCTCGGCCACCTTCATGGCACCGGCCAGGCGCAGCGGCCGCAGGCCTTCCTGCATCGCCTGCCGACGCAGCCCGGTGAGATCGCTCAGCGTCGACTTGACGCCCTCGGTCACCGTCAGCAGTTCATACAGGCCCGCGCGGCCGCGGAAGCCGGTGTTGCGGCATTCCAGGCAGCCGACCGGCTTGTAGGGCTTGACGCCGCCGCCCAGCCGCCAGTGCTTCACCAACTCGTTCAAGCTTTCGCGCGTGACCAGCGGGTCGGGCTCCTTGCAATGCGGGCACAGCGTGCGCACCAGGCGCTGGGCCAGCACGCCGATGATGGTGGCGCTGAGCAGGTAGCTCGGCACGCCCAGGTCCAACAGGCGGGTGATAGCCGAGACCGAGTCGTTGGTGTGCAGCGTGCTGAAGACGAGGTGACCCGTCAGCGCGGCCTGGATGGCCATCTCGGCCGTCTCCAGGTCGCGGATTTCGCCGACCATGATGATGTCCGGGTCCTGGCGCATCAGCGCGCGCAGGCCCTCGGCAAAGCCGAAGTCGAGGACGTTCTGCACCTGGGTCTGGTTGAAGGCCGGTTCGATCATCTCGATCGGGTCTTCGATGGTGGTGACGTTGACCTCGTCGGTGGCCAGGCGCTTGAGCGTGGAATAGAGCGTCGTCGTCTTGCCGCTGCCGGTCGGGCCGGTGACGAGGATGATGCCGTGCGGCTGCTTGACCAGGCTCTCCCAGCGGTCGGAGTCGTGGCTGCCGAAGCCCAGCGACGCCAGATCCTTGACCGCAGTGTCGGGGTCAAAGATGCGCATGACCATCTTCTCGCCGAAGGCCGTGGGCAGCGTCGACAGGCGCATTTCGACTTCGTCGCCGGCCGGGTTGCGCGTCTTGATGCGGCCGTCCAGCGGGCGGCGCTTCTCGACCACATCCATGCGTCCCAGCAGCTTGATGCGCGAGGTCATCGCCGCCATCACGGTGGGTGGCAGCTGATAGACCGTGTGCAGCACGCCGTCGATGCGAAAGCGTATGACGCCCATCTCGCGGCGCGGCTCCAGGTGGATGTCGCTCGCACGCTGGTCGAAGGCGTATTGCCAAAGCCAGTCGACGACCTGCACGACACCCTGGTCATTGGCATCGAGCTGCTTGTTGTTCCTGCCCAGCTCGACGAGCTGCTCGAAGCTCGCCACCTGACTCTGCTCGCCGGCCTTGGYGGCCTGGCGCACGGAGCGGGCCAGCGTGAAGAACTCGGTCGTGTAGCGCGCAATGTCCAGCGGGTTGGCGATGACGAGCTTAATGGGCTTGCGCACATGCGACTCGATCTGCGGCACCCAGGCGGTGTCGAAGGGCTCGGAGGTCGCCACCGTCACATCGTTGGCGCCGAACTGCACCGGCAGGCAGCGCTTGGCCTCGGCATAGCCGATGGACATCACGTCGCCGACGCGGCCCACGTCGACCTTCAGCGGATCGATGCGCAGGTAGGGCAAGCCCACGCGCACGGCCAGCCATTCGGACAGCGCCTCCACGTCCAGCGGCTTGCCTGTGGTGAGGCGCACCAGGCTGGCGTGGCCCAGGCGCACCAACGGGTGCAGCGAACTGTCGCCGGCCGCAAAGCGCTGCTCGGTGCGCAGGGCCTGGGCTTCGTCGATGAGTCCGTCCTTGAGCAGCCATTTCAGCAACTGCCGCCATTCCAGGCGACCTTCGGGCTTGGACGGTGTCGCGGGCGCTGGATTGGGCTTGGGGGTCATCGGCGTCGGTTCTAAAGCGCTTGCAGGATGCTCACGGGCAGCGGCCTCACGAGGCGCAGCCATTTCTGGGCCGGCAGTTTGAAGCGCGATTCGATATTAGCCGCGCGCTGCTCCAGCACGTCGCGGTGCGGCACCTGCACACCACGCGCCGCGACGACGACGGTGTTGCCCTCCTTGGTGGGCGCCAGGCTCCAGACCTGGTCCGACCCGAAGGCCCGGGCGATGCGCAGCGCACTGCGCGCAAAGCTGGCGCTGCGGCCGAACAGGTTGACCGTCATCAGCCCACCATCGGCCAGCACGCCACGGCAGGCGGCGTAGAAGGCCTCGTCGTCCAGCACGGGCGAGGCGGCCTCGTGGTCGTAGAGGTCGACGTTGAGGACATCGACAGTCTGCAGGTTCGCGTCGTCGCTGACCCAGCGCGCGGCGTCCTCGTTGACGACCTTGAGGCGCGCGTCGTCGGCGGGCAGGCGGAACCAGTGCCGGCAGGCGGCGATGACTTCGGGGTTGATCTCGACGGCCGTGGTGCGCATCTTCAGCTGGCCATGGCAGAAGCGTGTCAGCGCCGCCGCACCCAGGCCCAGTTGCACCGCGTGGCCTTCGGCCAGCGCGGTCGGGTCGCGCCACAGCATCCACGCACACATGCGCTGGATGTATTCGAGTTCGAGCTGGTCGGGCTTGCGGATGCGCATGGCGCCCTGGACCCAGATCGAGTCCAGGTGCAGGAAGCGCACGCCGTCGAACTCGCTCAGCGTGGCCGGGCCCCAGGTGGGTGTCTTGGATTTCATTGGCGAGGCATCCTAGGCCACACGTCCTTCGCCCGGCAGGTAAAGCTGCAGTGCCGCGCGCCAAGCCTCGATCTTCGTGGCCAAGCTCAGGCCCGCGTGCGCCGGGCTGGTGGACGGCAGGCGCAGCACAGGCAGGTTCGTGTCGCCCAGCGCCAGCATTGTCTGTTTGTGCGCCAGCGCGCCGTTGCAGGCGATGGCGCGCAGCGCTGGAAGCCGGGCCACCAACTCGCGCAGGTCGCTCGGCTCGGCGGCCTCGATGGCCGTATCCAGGCTGCCCTCGCGGTGGCAGGCGGCCACGGCATCCCACAGCGCGACCTGGTGGCGGCGCAGCGTCTGCAGACGTTCCTCATACGGCCGCGCGAGCAGGTCGGCCTCGCCGAGCAGCGCGCCCATCAGCGGCCAGAAGGCATTGCGCGGATGGGCGTAGTACTGCGCCGCCTGCAGCGAGGCCGCACCGGGGAAGCTGCCCAGCACCAGCAGCCGGGCCTGGGCGTCAAAGACCGGCGCGAGGCCGACAAGACGCTCAATTTCGGGGTTTGGAGGCTTGGCAAACCGGGCCGGCGGCTGCGACGATGCGCGGGTTTTCACAGGGAGTGACTCGACATGATGAATACGGAAGCCATCTGGCTGTTTCTCAGCACCCAGGGCGTGGACTTCGGCCTGAAGATTCTCGCGGCCATCGCCGCCTGGGTCGTGGGCCGGTGGCTCATTTCAATCGCGCTGCGCGTGTTCTCCGCCGCACTGCAACGCGGCCACCGCATCGATTCGACGCTGGCGACCTACCTGCGCTCCATCCTGAGCGTGCTGCTGAACCTCGTCCTCATCCTCGCGATCCTGGACATCTTCGGCGTCAAGACCACCTCCTTCGCCGCGCTGCTGGCCGGCGCCGGCCTGGCCATAGGCACCGCCTGGGGCGGGCTGCTGACGCACTTTGCGGCCGGCGTCTTCATGCAGGTGCTGCGGCCCTTCAAGGTGGGCGACTTCGTGCAGGCCGGCGGCGTGACCGGCACCGTCACCGAGATCGGCCTGTTCGGCACCACCATCAACACGCCGGACAACGTGCACACCTTGGTCGGCAACAACACCGTCTTCAGCAGCGCCATCCAGAACTATTCGGCGCAGGCCTTCCGCCGTGTCGACTGCCTGGCCAAGGTGGCCAACAGCGTCGACCCGCTGGACGCCATCGCGCGGCTGCGCCCGGCCATCGCAGCCATCCCCAATGTGCTGGCCACGCCGGCGCCCGACATCGAGATCCTGCAGTTCACGCCCGAGGGCCCGCTGCTGTGCGTGCGGCCCTACTGCCACACCGACCATTACTGGCAGGTCTACTTCGACACCCACAAGGCCGTCGTCGCAACCTTTGGCGCGGCGGGCTATCCGGTGCCCGAGACGCCGCTGGCGCCGCGCAACCGAGAAAACTGAGTCGACCATGGCTGATCTGATCGCCCGCATCGCCGGGCTGTGGCGCTACCCCGTCAAGTCCTGCGCCGGCGAGGCAGTCGACACGTTGCAACTCGACGCCGACGGCTGGCCCGTGGGTGACCGGGGCTGGGGCATCGTTGACGCCGGTGGAGAGCTGACCTGGATGGGCGCCTACTCCCGGCTGGCCCTCATCCATGCGCGGCTGCTGGGTTCGGACCTGGAGTTGCAAGCCGAGGGACGTTCGTTGACGGTGCCCGGCGAGGGTGGCGACGCGTTGGAGGTGCGCGGCTGGAACGGCGAGCGGCAGGACTTCGACGTCCTGCAAGTCTGGGACGCTGGCGAAGACGCTGCCGCGCTGCTGAGGGCGACCACTGGGGAGCGGCTGCGGCTGGTCAGGCTGAGCATCGAGGCGCAGCGCCGGCCGATCCTGAACGCGCTGCATGTCGTTGGTGACGGCTCGCTGCAGTCCTGGCAGGAGGCACTGGCCCAACCGCTGAACGGGCTGGCCCAGCGTGCACGCCCCAACCTGCTGCTGCGCGCTGAAGACGGCGGTGAGCTGCCACCTTTCATCGAAGACCTCGTGACCGAGGCCCGCATCGGCGCGCTGACATTGCGCCGCACGACGGTCTGCGTGCGCTGCGTGGTGCCGACGGTGGACCCCGATACCGGCGAACCGCAGCAAGTGGCGCTGGACACACTGACAAAGCTCAGCGCCGAGCGAGCGCCGGGCGCGCCGGTGCAGTTCGGCATCTATGCACGCGGCAGCGGCGCAGGCACGCTGCACGTCGGTGATCGCGTGGAACTGAGTCTCGATTTCGGCGCGGCTTGATGAAGACGGGCCTCATTGTCGTTTTGTTGGCCGGGCTGTTGTGGCTGAGTGAGACGACGTACCGGCTCTTCCTGCGCCCGGTCGATCCGCCCACGGCAACGATGCTGGCGCTGGCGGACCATTTCAACGCCCGCGGAATCAAGGGCCATATCTACGCCGTGCGGCACGGCTATCGCCATTCGGAGATGACGGCCGCGGCCGCGTTCCAGATCGACGGTTTTCCCCTGCCAATCTCATTCGACGACTGCCCGAATGAAGTCGCCGCCGAGGCGCTCTATCAAGCTATCCAGCGCTCGCCCAATCTGACCCATCCGCAGCGCAACGGCACGCTAGTCCTGAACCTGCCGATGTGGGGCGACGACACTGACGCGATGGCTGCCCGCGTCCGCGAGGCCTTCGGCACGTTCAGGCCGGCCCGCTGACGCGCCACTGCGGCAGCCTGTGCAGAGCAGCGCACGCGTTCGCGGTCGTGATCTCGGCGGTCCGCTCCAGCGTCCAGCCGCGCAGTTCGGCCAAGCTCCTGGCAATTCGCGGCAGCTCCGACGACTCGTTGCGTGCCTGGCCGGGGTCGGCCTCGCGTTCCTCGGCCGTCTTGTAGAGCCAATGCGGCGGGATGTCCGGCGCGTCGGTCTCCATGACCAGCGCGGTCTCCGGCACTTGTGCCGCGATGCGGCGGATCTGCAGCGAGCGCTCGAAGGTCAGCGTGCCGCCAAAGCCGAGCTTGAAGCCCAGGGCTATGAAGGCCTGCGCCTGCTGCTCACTGCCATTGAAGGCATGCGCGATGCCGCCGTGCGTAAAGCCGACGCGGCGCAGGCCGGCGAGCAGCTTGTCGGCGCTGCGGCGCACATGCAGCAGCACCGGCAGGCCAAAGCGCTTGGCGAGCTTGAGCTGCTCGACGTAGAAGTGCTGCTGGGTATCGGGGTCAATGCCCGGCACGAAGAAGTCCAGGCCGATCTCGCCGACGGCGACGAGGCGCGGGTCGATGTGATGCGTTTCCAGCGCCTCGGCCAGCTTGTCGAGATCACCCTCGGCAGCACCCATCACGCACAGCGGATGAATGCCGAGGGCATAGGTGAAGTCGTGCTCGATGGCCAGCAGGCGCACCGTGTCGAGGTTGGCCGCAGCGACGGCCGGGATGACGATCTGCGTGACGCCCGCCGCCTTGGCGCGTGCGACGACCGCGTCACGGTCGGCGGCGAACTCGGCCGCGTCGAGGTGGCAGTGGGTGTCTATCCACACTGCCGTTCTCCTTCAGCGGAACACGACCGTCCGGTTGCCGTTCAACAGCACCCGGTGCTCCGCATGCCACTGGATGGCCCGCGCCAGCGCCACGCATTCCATGTCGCGGCCAATGCCGACGAGTTGCTCGGGCGGCATGCTGTGGTCGATGCGGGCCACTTCCTGCTCGATGATCGGGCCCTCGTCGAGGTGGCTGGTCACGTAGTGGGCCGTTGCGCCAATGAGTTTCACGCCACGCTCGTAGGCCTGGTGATAGGGCTTGGCGCCCTTGAAGCTGGGCAAGAAGCTGTGGTGAATGTTGATGGCCTTGCCGCTCAAGTCGCGGCACAGCTCGGGCGACAGGATCTGCATGTAGCGGGCCAGCACGACGAGGTCGATCTGGTTGTCGGCGACGACTTCGCGGATCTTGTCTTCCTGCGCGGCCTTCTGCGCATCGGTGGCGCCCAGCAGCGGGAAGTGGTGGAAGGGAATGTTGTGCGACGCCGCGAGTTGGTAGAAGTCGCGGTGGTTCGACACGATGGCCGGGATCTCGATGGGCAGATGCCCGGTCTGCACGCGGAACAGCAGGTCGTTCAGGCAATGGCCCAGCTTGGAAACGAGCAGCAGCACGCGCGTCTTGCGGGCGCGGGCGACCAGTTCCCAGTCCATGCCGAACTCGGCGGCCAGCGGCGTGAAGGCGGCTTGCAGCGCCAGTTCCTCGGCCGCCGCTTCGAACTCGATGCGCATGAAGAAGCGGGCGTGGTCCGCATCACCGTGCTGGTGCGACGTCAGGATGTTGCCGCCCTGCTGCAACAGCATGCCGGTCACGGCGTGAACGATGCCGGCGCGGTCGGGGCAGGAGAGCTTGAGGACGAAACGAGGATTCATGACGCTTGAAATTGACCCGCGACGAGCAGCAGCTGCCGGTCGCAGCGCGCCGCGAGGTCGCGGTCGTGGGTGACGAGAACGAAGGCGGTGCCCTGCTCGCGGGCGCGCTCCAGCATCAGCGCGAAGACGGCGTTGGCGGTGTCGCGGTCGAGGTTGCCGGTGGGCTCGTCGGCGAGCACGCAGGCCGGGCGGGTGACCAGGGCACGGGCGATGGCCACGCGCTGGCGCTCGCCGCCGGAAAGCTCCGATGGGCGATGCAGCGTACGCTCCTTCAAGCCGACGCGGGCCAGCATTTCGGCCGCCACCTCGCGCGCGTGGGCTGGCGTCTGGCGGCGGATGCGCAGCGGCATCGCGACGTTATCCAGCGCGCTGAACTCGGGCAGCAGATGGTGGAACTGATAGACAAAGCCCAGCTGCTGGTTGCGCCAGCGGCCGCGCTCGGCCTCGTCCATGGACGCGAGCGACTTGCCCATCAAGGTGACGCCACCCTGAGTCGGCGAGTCCAGTCCGCCCAGCAGATGCAGCAGCGTGGACTTGCCCGAGCCCGACGCGCCGACGATGGCCAGCGTCTCGCCGCGCTTCACGTTCAGGTCGACGCCGCGCAGCACGGTCACATCCAGGCCGCCTTCCTCGAAGCGGCGGGTCAGCCCAGTGGCCTGAAGAATGAGTTCACTCATAACGCAGCGCCTCCGCCGGCTGCACGCGGCTGGCGCGCCAGCTCGGGTAGAGCGTGGCGAAGAAGGCCAGGCTCAACGAGCCGATGGCGATGGGCACGATGTCGGCCTGCTGCGGGTCGCTGGGCATCTGGCTGATGAGGTAGATGCTGCCCGGCAGGAAGCTGACGTTGAGCAGGTGTTCGATGGCCGGCACGATGATGTCGATGTTGAAGGCAATGAGCAGGCCCAGCACCACGCCGGCCAGCGTGCCGATAACGCCCGACACCGCGCCCTGCACGATGAAGATGCTCATGATGGAGCGAGGGCTGGCGCCCAGCGTGCGCAGGATGGCGATGTCGCTCTGCTTGTCGGTCACCGTCATCACCAACGTCGACACGAGGTTGAAGGCCGCGACGGCGACGATCAGCGTCAGCACGATGCTCATCATGCGTTTCTCGATCTGCACGGCGTCGAACCAGGTCGCGTTGGAGCGCGTCCAGTCGCGCACGCGGATGTCCGGGCCCATGCGGGCGGCCAGCTCGGCGGCCACGCGGCGGGCGTCGTGCACGTCGCGCAGCTTGAGCTGCACACCTGTCGGGCCGCCGGTGCGGAAGAGCTTGGCGGCGTCTTCCACATGCACCAGTGCCAGACCGGAGTCGTACTCGTAGTGGCCGGAGTTGAAGATGCCGACGACGTTGAAGCTCTTCAGCCGCGGCACGACGCCGGCCGGCGTGACCTGGCCGCCGGGCGCAACAACGGTGATCTTGTCGCCCTCGCCCACGTTCAGCTGGCGGGCCAGCTCGGCGCCCAGCACGATATTCCAGGCGCCGGGCACGAGCTTGGCGTAAGCCGTGTCCTTGAGCTGGGCGCCCAGGCCCGTGACGGTGGCTTCCTCGGCCGGCGAGATGCCGCGGATGACGGCGCCGCGCATGTCTTCCCCGCGGGCGATGAGGCTCTGGCTGGCGACGAAGGGCGCCGCGCCGATGACCTCGGGCATCTGCCGCGCCTTGGCGGCCGTGGCCTGCCAGTCCGGCAGCGCCTGGCCGGCATAGTCCAACAGCTCGACGTGGGCGATGACGTTGAGCATGCGGTCGCGCACTTCGCGCTGGAAGCCGTTCATGACCGACAACACGACGATCAGCGCCATCACGCCCAGCGCGATGCCGATCATGGACGCGCCAGAAATGAAGCTGATGAAGCGGTTGCGCCGCCCGCCCCGGCCGGCGCGGACGTAGCGCCAGCCGACCTGGAGTTCAAACGGCAAGGACATGGGGCGGGGAAAAGGCGTGCGGCATGGGGCCGGGATGGTAACTGGCGAGGCATTGCGAGAATGGCGCAAGCCCTTGTGTGGAGATGCGATGAAGCACCTGTCTGTCCTGTCCGCGGCGTTGTGGCTGACAACCGCCGCCTTCGCCTCACCGGCCATGGCCCTGCCAGAACTGGTCATCCTTGTGCGCCATGCCGAGCGCGCCACCGAGCCTGCAGGTGACCCGGCGCTGACTCCGGCCGGCGAGCAGCGTGCCCAGGACCTGGCCCAGGCGCTGGCCGGGCTGCGCGTGAATGCCATCCTGACGACGCAGTACCGCCGCACGCGCGACACCGCGGCGCCGTTGGCCAAGGCGCTGGGCATCCAGCCGCAGGTGGTCGACGCAAAGGCCGGGCATGTGCAGGCGGTGGCCGAGGCGGTACACGCACAGAACGGCGTCGTCCTCGTCGTGGGCCATAGCAACACGGTGACGGCGGTGCTCGCCGCCCTGGGCGGACCGAAGCTGGCGGATCTGTGCGAGACGAGCTTTCACCATGCCTTCGTACTGCAGCCGGCGGTGGAGTCGCCCAGGTGGGCGCAGTTCAGCTTTGGTGGCCCAAGCACCGCACCTCAAGCCGGCTGCCTCTAGTTGGCGCTGCCTCGCCTCAACTCCCACTGCGCCAGCGTGAACTCACGATACGGCACAGCCTGCGTCGTCAACGTGCGCTCGAACCACGGCAGCGCCTCGCCGCGCCGGCCTTGGGCCGCCAGCTGTTCGCCGATGAAGAAATAGGCCTCGGCCAGGCGCAGGCGCTCCTGGTCGGGCTTGGCCTTGGCGGCCTTGAGCAGCGCGTCGCGGTCCAGCGTGCCGCCCAGGTAGCGCAGCAGCTGGCCGCCCCATTCGTCAGCACGGCCGGCGTCGAGGTTGTCCACCTCGCCGGCGATTGCCGCGCGGCCGCGGCCGCCCTGGCGCTCGGCGGCCAGGTAGAGCCACAGCAGTGTGAAGTGGCGGGCCTCGCCGCTGGCGCTGGCGGCGCTGTCGCGCAGCACGGTCTCGGCCTGGGCGTAGTCGCCCAGCATGAAGTGGGCCGTGCCCAGCCAGGCGCCGGGCGTGTTGCCGCTGCCGAGCTGGGCCTGGCTGTTGAAAGCGGTCAGCGCGTCGGCGGGCCGGGCCAGGCCGATCAGGGCCACGCCCTTGGCCTCCAGCGCGGCGGCGGCGTCCTCGGCGGGCGGGTCGGCCTTCAGCGCCAGCTCGGCGTCGCGCAGGCCGGCGGCAAAGTCGCCCAGCGTGTTGGCGGCCTGGGCGCGCTCGGCCAGCACGCGGGCCGCCAGGCGGCTGCCCGGCGCCAGCCTGGGCACGAGGGTGAGGCCGACGAGGCGGGTGATCTCCTGGGTCTGCAGGATCTGCAGCAGCGCGTCGGGACGGGCGGCCTGGAACTTCACGAGGCGGCGGTCGATGGCGCCGAACTCGGCCTCCAGCGCCTTGTCGCGGAAGTCGATCAAGGACAGCCGCGCGCGGCTGCCCGACAGCAGGCGGGCGCGGCCGATGCGCTCGCGGTAGCTGTCGAGGTCGGCGGGCAGCACCTCGTCGCCACGGCGCTCGTAGCGGCTGGTGGACACCAGCTTGCCGCCCTGGTTCTCCACCCGTGCCTGGAAGCTGAAATGCTTGTCGCTGACCTGCTGCGGCGCCGGCCCCGGCGTGGTGATGGGGTGGGGGCCGGTGAGGGTGATCTGAAGCTCCATGCGGCGGGCGCCGTCCAGCATGAAGGGCTGGCGGCGGCGCGCCTCGGGCGGCAGGGCCAGCGCGTCGCCCAGCTCGATGGCCGGCAGCTCGATCTCCAGCATGCCGCGCTGGTATTGGCCCGGCGCGGGATGCTCGAAAGCGAGCTTGAGCTCGACCTCGTTGGCCGCGCGGTCGTCCAGGAGCTGAGGCGTGCCGACGCTGACCAGGCCCGGCAAGGCCTTGACGTAATGGCCGCCAATGCCTTCGGCGATGCGGTCAGTGCCGGCCTGCGCCGCAGCGGCGCGCCAGCGCTCGGCGGCCAGGCCCGAGGCCTTGAACGACGTGGTCAGGCGCGCCGGTCGCTTCAGGTCGGAGAGATCCCAGTCCTGCCGGTAGCTCAGGCTGTCCACGGCGAAGGCAGGCGGCTGGATGGCCACCGGTGCCTCGGTGCCGGCGGCGACGACAAGGCCGGCGCCGTAGGGCAGGTAGCCGCGCTTTTCCAGCGACAGGCCCTGGCCGTTCAGCGTCGGGTCGAGAAAGTAGACCTGCTCGCCGATCTGCACGCGGCTGATGACGTGGTCGAACACGTCGTGCGAGGGCAGAAAGTTATTGATGCCGCGGTTTCGCTGCACCGAGACCAACGTGGGCCGCGCGTCCAGGCCCAGGCCGGTGAGCAGTGCGTTCAGCAGCAGGGTCTTGTCCTTGCAGTCGCCCAGGCGTTCGGCCAGGGTGCGTGAGGCGGGCTTGGGGCGGTGCGAGCTTTCGCCCAGGCTGGCCGAGAAATAGCGCACCTCATCCTGCACAAAGCGCAGCGCGGCGGCCACCTGCTGTTCGGGCGTGCCACCCACAGCCTTGAGGGCGGCCACGCGCTCGGCGACGGCTGCATTGGCCGGCTCGGCCACGAACAGGGTTTGAGCCCACTGGTTGACCTCGGCCCAGCTCGCGTACTCGCTGATGTGGATGGCCGGGTAGACCTTGAACCAGGGTGGCGTGGCGGCCTCCTCCACCACCGCCGGCACATGCTCGCGCAGCACGCGCAAGACCTGGCGCCCGCCCTCCTCGAAGCGCTCGGGCTGCAGGTCGGTGGCCAGGCTTTTGACTTGCAGGCGCCGCTCGGCCGGGCCTTCCACGCGCAGGTGCAGGCGGTCGATGGGCACGTCGCCCGCCACCGGCAGCAGCGCGGCAAAGCGGCCGTCGAAGATGGGGCTCTCACCCACCAGCGTGTAGGCCACGTCGACGATGTCGCCCACGCGCACGTCGCTGATGACGACCAGCGCCGTGCGCACGCCGTCGATCATCTGGCGCTCCAGCAATTGCTCGCGGCGCATCAGCTCGATGCGGGCGTCCTTCAGCCGGTCCAGCCGCTGGCCGCTGCGGATGACGCCGATCTGGTGGATGACGAGCTGCTGGTAGGCGGGGTTGAAGCTGATCTGCGGCTCGGACACCTCGCGCAGCGTTGACGTATCCAGCGCCACATGCTGCAGGTGCAGCCAGGTGGCGGTGGCGGACTTGGGCGCGAGCTGGGTCTGGATGTCGACCAGCGCCTCGCGCCTGGCCTTGGCGCCCGGCGCGGGCGGCTTGGGCGACGCGGCGCTGGCCTCGGGCACGGGCTTGACCCAGGCGGGCACGGGGCCGAAGCGGTAGCCGGCGCCGGCAGGGACGGCGGGGTAGGGAGAGGTGGGCTTGGTCGCGGCGGCCTTGGCGGCGGCCGGCTTGGTCGGCGCAGTCTGTGCGTGGGCCATGCCCAATGACAAGGCCAGCACGAGGGCTGGCCAGAACTTCGAACTCATCCACTTCCTCCCGGCTTTTCCGGGCGATTGTGCTGGCTTCAGTGAAGCATCTGCTCCACCTCAGCCGCCGGGTCGCCCGCTGCGGCCACCTTGGCGGCCAGCAGGTCGAGGTCCAGGTGCAGATGCTCGATCAGCTCAGGCACGGCCACCTTGAGCGCATGCACCGGCTCGTCGTGGTGCTCGGCGGCGTCGGCCAGCACCTCGGCCACGTGCAGCACGGCGGCGATCAGCGAGAAGGGGCGGATCTCCAGCGGCGTGTTGGCGTCCTTGAAGGCCTCCACCATGCGGTCCGGGAAATGCCAGTGCTCGGCCAGCGACGCAGTCACGTCGGCGTGCGTGCAGCCAAAACGGTGCTCCTCCAGCGAGAAGCGGCTGCCGGGCTCGGCGGCGTGGGCCTCGACGTCGGCCACCAGCTGCGGCGCGTCAATGGCCATCAGCAGCTGGCCGGTTCGCAGCATCAAGCCGGCGAGGTAGGCGGTGTCGGTGGTGGCGCTGTCGGCGCCCAGCATGCGGGCGAGGATGCGCGCGTAGTTGGCGGTAGCGATGCTGTGCCGCCAGAACACGGTGCGGTCCAGGCCCTGCACCTTGGGGAAGGCGCCGCTGAGGCAGGCGGCCATGGCCAGGTTGCGCAGCGTCTCCAGGCCCAGCGCGTGGGCGGCGTCGATGACGGTAGAGATCTGGTGCGAGGGGCTGTAGTGGGCCGAGTTGGCCAGGCGCAGCACCTTGGCGGTCAGCGCTCCATCCTTCTCGATCAGGGCCGCGATCTGGGCCAGGCCGACGCGGTCGTCATCAAAGCTCTTGAGCAGCCTTGACGCCACCTCTGGCATGGTGGGCAGGGCGTTGTGCTTGACGACGAAGCGTTCTGCGGCAGCTGCACTCATCTGTGGCCTCCTTTGGCGATGTGGCCGAACCAGTCTAGGCCCAAGGCCTAGGGCACGCCACGAGCTTTGCCGGAGCTAAACGATCAGCAATGCACGGAAGTCATTCACGTTCGTGAAGCTGGGCCCGGGCGCGAGCAGGTCACCCAGCGGCGCGAAGAAGCTGGCGCTGTCGTGGCCGTCCAGCAAGGCCTGCGGGTTCAGCCCAAGCGCACGGGCGCGGGCCAGGCTGGTGGGCGTGAGCAGTGCGCCGGCATGGGKGCCAACGCCGTCGATGCCGTCGGTGTCGGCCGCCAGCGCGTAGACACCCGGCTCGCACTGCAAGGCCAGCGCGCAGCCGAGCAGGAACTCGGTGGCACGGCCACCCTGCCCTGTGGGCTTGGTGGCATCGACAGTCACCGTCGTCTCGCCGCCGGACAGGATCACGCAAGGCCTGGCGAAGGGCTCACTGCGGCGCGCGACGGCCCGGGCCAGGGCCGCATGCATGCCGCCGACGACGCGCGACTCGCCCTCGATCTCGTCGCTGAGGATGTGGGCGGAGAGGCCCTGCGCGCGGGCGGCGTCGGCGGCGGCCTGCAAGCTCATCTGCGGCGTGGCCAGCATGACGAGTTCATGGCCGGCCAGGGCGGCGTCGCCGGGCTTGGGCGTCTCGAACTGGCCCGACGCGAGGCCGGCGCGGGCGGCGTCCGGCAGATGGATGCGGTAGCGGCGGCAGATGGCCAGCGCGTCGGCGCAGGTGCTGGCATCGGCCACCGTCGGGCCGGAGGCGATGACGGCGGGGTCGTCGCCGGGCACGTCGCTGATGGCCAGGGTCAGCACGCGGGCCGGTGCGCAGGCTGCGGCCAGGCGCCCACCCTTGATCGCCGACAGGTGCTTGCGCACGCAGTTCATCTCGGCGATGGAGGCGCCGCTGTTCAGCAGGGCGCGGTTGACGGCCTGCTTGTCGGCCAGCGTGAGGCCCGGTGCCGGCAGGCTCAGCAGCGCCGAGCCGCCGCCGGAGATGAGGCAGATGACGAGGTCGTCGGCCGTGAGGCCTCGGGTCAGCGACAGCAGCGTCTGCGTGGCGGCCAGGCCGGCGGCGTCGGGCACGGGGTGGGCGGCTTCGACGAGCTCCAGCCGCCTGGGCTTGTAGCCCGGCGGCACATGGCCGTAACGCGTGATGACCAGGCCTGACAGCGGTGCGTCGGCCGGCCAGGCGGCCTCCAGCGCCTGGGCCATCGCCCCACCCGCCTTGCCGGCGCCGAGCACCAGGGTGCGGCCTTTCGGGGGCGGCGGCAGATGCGCGGCAAGCACCCGCCCGGGCAGCGCGCTGGCCACGGCCACCTCATAGAGCTGGCGCAGCAATGCACGCGGGTCCAGGGTCATGGTTGTTGAGCCCATTTGCCGATCAAGGCGCGTTCTTCCTCGGTCAGCCCGGTCGCGTTGTTCAGCGGCATCGCGCGCTGCACGACGACCTGCTGGTAGATCTGCGCCTTGTGCGCCGTCAGCGCCTCGGCCGAGTCCAGCCGCACGCCCTTCTGCGCGACTTCGCCGGTGTGGCACATCAGGCAGCGCTGCGCGGCGATGGCCTGCACTTGTGCCAGCATGACCGGTGCGACCGACGCAGCGGCCGGCTGGGGTACTGGCGCCATCCTGTAAATGAGCCCACCGATGAGCAACAGCGCCACGCCTATCGAGTCCCAGCTCTGGACGCCCTTGTGGCGCTTGACGAAGAAGATCCGGATCGAGACGCCTGCGTACATCAGCACGCACAGCACCAGCCAGTTGTCGGCGTGCTGAGTCAGCATGCCGTAGTGGTTGCTGAGCATCGCAATCAGCACCGGCAGGCCGAAGTAGGTGTTGTGCACGCTGCGCTGCTTGCCGCGCTGGCCGTGGATGGGGTCGGGCTTCTGGCCGGCACGCATCTGCGCGATGACCTTCTTCTGGCCCGGGATGATCCAGTGCGCGACGTTGGCGGTCATCATGGTGGCCAGCGTGGCGCCGACGATGAGGAAGGCCGCGCGGCCGGCGAAGAGGTGGCAGGCCAGCCAGCTCTCGAAGATGACGAAGGCCACGACGACCGCCATCACGCGGCCGTCATTGCCGATCTGCCCGTCCTTCGTGCGGCCCAGCGCCTGGCAGGCGATGTCGTACACCGCCGTGCCCACGACGAGAAAGCCCAGCGCCGCGCACACCGCCTGCCAGGGCTGGCCCCAAGCGTAGACGCGCGGGTCGATCAGCATCTGGCTTGCGTTGAAGAGATAGAGCACGACGAACAGCGCAAAGCCGCTCATCCACGTCCAGTAGCTCTCCCAGTAGAACCAATGCAAATCCTGCGGCAGGTTGCTGGGCGCCACCATGTATTTCTGCGGGTTGTAGAAGCCGCCACCGTGCACGGCCCACAGCTCGCCGTCGACGCCCTTGGCCTTGAGGTCGTCGGCCGTCGGCTTGACGAGGTGGTTGTCCAGCCAGACGAAGTAGAACGACGCGCCTATCCAGGCGATGACGGTGATGACGTGCAGCCAACGCAGCAGCAGGTTGGCCCAGTCGAGGAGGTAGATGTCCATGAAGCGGTGGTGCGGTGGTGTCGTTTGCACGGCCCCACCACGGCGGGTGCTGTGGGGCCCAAGGGTCGCGTCTGCGAGCCAGGGCCTGTCCCCCGAGGCCCGACACCGCTGCGACTGGCCCGCAGTGTATGCAGGCACCGTGCCAGGCGCGGCCGGTCGCCACGTTCACAATCGGCCCATGCCCGGCAACCCCTTGCTCCTGCTCGCCGCCATCGCGCTGGCCGCCATCCCGGCGCGGGCGCAGGAGCCCGCCACGGTGAACATCGCCACCAATGTCGAGCGCAGCTATTTCCCGCCTGCCGAGGTGCTGCTGCGCAAGGCCTACGCCACGCTGGGCCTGCAGGTCGAGTTCTCGCCCTGGCCACTGCCGCGCACCCAGGTCGAACTGCGCAGCGGCCGCGTCGACGCCGTGGCCATGCGCGTGGAGGCCTATTTCGAGCAAACGCCCTTCGTGCGCAAGGTCGACGTGCCGCTGCTCAACCTGCAGGTCTATGCCTTCGGGCGCCCGCCCTGCCCCGCCGCGCTGCCGGCAGAGGAACTGGCAAAGCGCCGCGTCAGCTACCAGCGTGGCATGGTCGCGGCCGAGGTGCTGGTGCCCGAGGGCTCGCGCCTGCCGGCCAACACGCCAAGCGATGCCTTCCTCAACCTCAGCTCCGGCGCCGCCGACTACGCGCTGGTGCTGACGACTCCGTGGATGGCCGGCATGCCGGTGGACACGCGCCAGGGCACGCTGTGCCGTGTGCCCACGCCGCTGAGCCGCGCGACGCTCTTCCACGGCGTGCACGAATCGCACTCCGCCTGGGTGCCGCTGCTGGAGCAGGCGCTGCGCGCGATGCGCGACCGCGGCGAGATCCAGCAGGCCTGGGCCGACTACGAGCGCCAGATCGCCGGGCAGGAGAACCGGCTGCAGGCCCAGCCCGGCCGCAGCCTCACGGTGACGCCGGCAACGTCAGCATCTGCGCCCGCACGGCCATCGCCATGACGCCGGCGCCAGCGCGGCTCCGATGTAGTCGGCTGCCTTAGCGATCGAGACGGAAAAAAGCGACAGCCTCCACCAACTGCTGAGCCTGCTCCCGCAGGCTCTCGGCCGCAGCGGCGCTCTGCTCGACGAGGGCCGCGTTCTGCTGCGTGGCCTGATCCATCTCGCCGATGGCCTCGCCAACCTCGTTGACACCGGCCGCTTGCTGGGCACCTGCGCCGCTGATGTCGTTGACGATGCGGTCCACCTTCTGGATGGCCTGCACCACCTGCTGCATCGTCGCGCCGGCGTTGTCCACCTGCGTGGAGCCCTTCTGGATCTGGTCAACGCTGGCGGAGATCAGCTGCTTGATCTCCTTGGCTGCCGTGGCGCTGCGCTGCGCGAGGCTGCGAACCTCGCCGGCCACAACGGCAAAGCCACGACCCTGCTCGCCCGCCCGCGCCGCCTCGACCGCCGCATTCAGCGCGAGGATGTTGGTCTGGAAGGCAATGCTGTCGATGACGCCGATGATCTCGGCGATGCGGCTGGAGCTGGTGGAGATGCCGCGCATGGTGTCGACGACGCCGCCCACCACCTCGCCGCCCTTGGCCGCAACGCCCGAAGCCTGCGTGGCCACGCCGCTGGCCTCCTGGGCATTGCTGGCACTCAGCAGCGCCTGCTGGCGCAGAGACTCCATCGAGCTTGATGTGCGCTGCAGCGCCGCCGCCTGCTGCTCGGTGCGCTGCGACAGGTCGTTGTTGCCCATGGCGATCTCCTGGCTCGCCGTGGCCACGCTCTCGGCGCCCTGGCGCACCTGGGCCACCACGCTGGCCAGGCGCTGCTGCATCTGCGCGAGGCCGGCCATCAGGCTCTCGTCGTCGGCCGACTTGACCGACACCGGCTGCGTCAGGTCACCCTCGGCAATCGCACGCAGCTGGCGCGCCGCCTCACGGGGCTCGCCGCCCAGCTCGCCGATGAGGCTGCGCGACAGCAGCACCGCCAGCGCCAGCCCCGACAGCACGCTCAGCAGCACCAGCCCCCAGGTCAGGCGTCTGGCGTCGATGAAGACCGCCTCCGCCTTCAGGCCGGCGGCCTCACCGGCCTTGAAGCCGGCTGCGGAGAGCCGGTCGAGCGCCGCCACCATGTCGTCGAAGTTGGACTTGCCCGCCCCCTCGCTGATCTCCTTGGCGTCCTCCTGCTTGCCACCCTTGCCCAGCGACACGACCTTGGCGGCAACGTCCAGATAGGCTTTCAGGCCCTTGTCCAGCGCCAGGCGCAGCGTCTGCTGTTCCCCTTCAACGCCGAGGCCCGCGTGAGCCGCCAGCGCCTCCTGGGCGGCCTTGAGCGCGCCGCCCATCTTCTCGCCGTACTCGTCCATGTAGCCGGCATCGGCCGCCGTCGAATGCTTGACCTCGAACTCGCGGTACTCCAGCAGCGCCGCGCGGGCCCCCGCCAGATGCCCCGCGCCGGGCAGCGAGCGCTGCGCCAGCTCGCCCGAGGCCTCGTGCACACGGCTCAGCGACGTCAGCGACGCGACACCCAGGCCGGCGCTGAGCAGCAGCAGCCAACCGAAGGCGAGCGCCAGCTTGTGTGCGGTGGCGAGACCCCCGAGCCGGCGGCGGATGGCCGCCAGCGCGCTCTTGGCGGGCCCGAACATTTCAGCTCTTCTTGAAGCCGACGTAGGTCACGCCGATGACGGCGCCCTTGCCATCTTTCACCGGGTTGTAGCAGGCGGAGAAGGGCGTGCCGAGCACGTCCACATCGCCGCAGAAGCCCTGGCCCTTGCTGACCGCCTCGTAGGCCTTGGCGCGGGCCAGCGCCGTGCCAACGCCGCGCTTGCCTTCCGGCGTGAGCACATTGGTGCTGACACGGACGAACTCGTCGCCGTCCTTGACGAAGATCGTCGCCGTCGCGCCGCTCTTCTTCTTGATGTCGTCCACCACGTCGTAGTTGTTGTTCAGCTTGCGCGTGCCGAAGAAGATGCCCGGCACCTCCTTGTCGCCTGCCTTCTCCTTGCCTTCCAGCTTGGCAGGGCCAAGCTTGGCCAGACGCGCGTCGAGTTCGGCGATGGTGGCCTTGGGGTCGTTGGCCTGGGCCGAAGCGCCGCAGGCCACGGTCAACACAGCCAGGGACAGGAGCGACTTGATGGCGATGGTCTTCATGGGGTCTCCACAGTTGCGAAGAGTGCTCAGAAATGAGCAGGCTGCAGCCATCTTCTACAGCGCCTCCAAAATTGGCAAGACCAATTTCGACCAATCGCCCAAGCGGGCCGGACATTTCAGCGCAAAGCGAGGATTTGTGCCAACACCGCCACGGCGATGACGGCCGGCTGCTTGCCAGCAAGACCCGGCACGCCTATAGGGCAGACAACCTGGGCCAGGTCCGACTCGCCGAAGCCGCGAGTGGCCAGGCGCTGCCGAAAGCTCGCCCATTTCGTGCGGCTGCCAATGAGGCCGATGAAGGCCAGGTCGCCACGTTCGCGCTGGCGCTTCAGGCAGGCGACCACGATGTCGAAGTCCTCGGCGTGGCTGTGGCTCATGATGAGCACGGCCGAGCCGGGCGCAAGGTCGGGCACCGCATCGGCGGGCGGGTCCACCGCCTCCTGGCGCCAGCCGCGCGCGGGCGGCTCGGCGGGGAACTGGTCGGCGCGGCTGTCGATCCAGTGCAGGGCCAGTGGCAGGTCGCGGGCAATGCGCGCGATGGCCAGGCCGACATGGCCGGCGCCGAACAAGGCCAGGGGTTTGCGTGGTTCGTCGGGCAGATGGGCGGTCAGGTCTTCACCCGCCGCGATGCGCTGGAAGTGCAGCCACACGACACCGCCACAGCACTGGCCCAGCGTGGGGCCGAGCGGGTAGCGCACTTCGTCTTCCAATTCGCCGCCAGCCAGCGCGGTGCGCGCCCGAGCAATGGCGTCGAACTCCAGATGCCCGCCGCCGACCGTGCCGGTGATGCCGTCCGGCGTCACCGTCATCCACGCCCCGACCTCGCGCGGCACGCTGCCCGACGTGCGGGAGACGGTGACGAGGATGCAAGCCACTTCAGCCACGCGTAGCCTTCCTCTTCATGCGCAGGCGCTTGAAGCGCAGGAACACGCCCAGCCCGAGCGCGGCCAGTGCACCGCCCAGCAGGAACTGGCCCATCGCGATGGCAATGCCAGCGCCGCTCCACACACCAAAGTTGGCCAGCCCCTCAAAGATGGCCAGGCCGCCATCGCCCAGGCGGTCCAGTCGCGAAGGCTTGTCAGCTGCCACGGTAGGTCGAGTACGCCCACGGCGAGGCCAACAGGGGTACGTGATAGTGGCTGCTCTCGTCGGCAATGCCGAAGTCCAGCGGCACTTCGTCCAGAAAAGCCGGCTCCGGCAGCACCGCACCCAGCGCGCGGAAATAGGCGGCGACTTCGAAGACGAGGCGGTAGCGGCCGGCCGTCAACGTGGGGCCGTCCAGCAGCGGGCCATCGGCGCGGCCGTCACCATTCAGGTGCAGGCTGCGCAGCCATTTGGGGCCTTCCGCATCAAAGCGGTAAAGGCGCACGGCCATGCCGGCGGCGGGGCAGCCGTTGGCGGTGTCGAGAACATGTGTTGTCAGTTTGCCCATGGGCTCTCCGGGTTCGGTACGGCTTGATGCAAAGTGTAGGGATGAGCACAGCCCAGCAGCCTCGGTATCCCCGCGACCTCATCGGCTACGGCGAGAACCCGCCTCACGCGCAATGGCCGGGCCAGGCCCGCGTCGCCATCCAGTTCGTCCTGAACTACGAGGAAGGCGGCGAGAACTCGGTGCTGCACGGCGACGCCGGCAGTGAGCAGTTCCTGTCGGAGATGTTCAACCCGCCCAGCTTCCCGGCGCGGCACCTGAGCATGGAAGGCATCTACGAATACGGCTCACGCGTGGGCGTGTGGCGGCTGCTGAAGGAGTTCGAGCAGCGCGCGCTGCCGCTGACCGTGTTTGGCATCGGCATGGCGCTGGAGCGCCACCCGGATGTGACGCAGGCCTTTGTCGAGCTGGACCACGAGATCGCCTCGCACGGCTGGCGCTGGGTGCACTACCAGAACGTCGACGAGGACACCGAGCGCGCCCACATGGCGCAGGCCATGGCCAGCCTCAAGCGCCTGACGCTGGGCCGCGACCCGCACGGCCTGGGCTGGTACACCGGCCGCGACAGCCCCAACACGCGCCGCATGGTGGCGGACTTCGGCGGCTTCGAGTACGACAGCGACTACTACGGCGACGACCTGCCCTTCTGGCTGCAGGTGCGCAAGACCAACGGCGACCTGGCGCCGCATCTCGTCGTGCCCTACACGCTGGACTGCAACGACATGCGCTTCGCGTTGCCGCAGGGCTTCAGCCACAGCGAGCCCTTCTTCGAGTACCTGAAGGACTCGTTCGACGTGCTGTATGCCGAGGGCGCGGAGAGCCCGAAGATGATGAGCATCGGCATGCACTGCCGCCTGCTGGGCCGCCCGGGGCGCATGCGCGCGCTGCAGAAGTTCCTGGACCACATCGAGGCGCATGACCGCGTGTGGGTATGCCGGCGCCTGGACATCGCGCGGCACTGGAAGACGGTCCACCCTTTTGACGCCCGCACCGCTTTTGTTTGGGAATGATGAAGCTAGCCGACCTCAACAACGCCAGCACCACCGACTTCGTCACGCTGCTGGACGGCACCTACGAACACTCGCCGTGGATTGCGGAGCGCGCTGCCGCTGCTCGACCGTTCAAGTCACTCGCCGCGCTGAAGGTGGCGCTGGCCCGCGTCGTGCGCGAAGCCAGCGTCGATGAACAGCTGGGCCTGATCCGCGCCCACCCCGAGCTGGCCGGCAAGGCCGCCGTGGCCGGCGAGCTGACGGCCGAGTCGACGAACGAGCAGCAGAAGGCAGGCCTCACCGCCTGCACGCCCGAGGAGTTTGCCAAGCTGCAGAAGCTCAACGCCGACTACAACGCGCGCTTCGGCTTCCCGTTCATCCTCGCGGTGCGCGGCCCGCGCGGCACGGGCTTCACGCGCGCCGAGATCATTGCCACCTTCGAGCGCCGGCTGCGCGCGCACCCGGACGTGGAGCGGGCCGAATGCCTGCGGCAGATCCACCGCATCGCCGAGATCCGGCTGAACGACAAGTTCGGCGTGCGCTGCGAGTTGGGCGAGCAGCTCTGGGACTGGGCCGCCGAACTGGCCGCGCACAGCGAGGACGAGGCCTTCCTGACCTGCACCTACGCCACGCCCACGCACACGGCCGTGGCCGAGCAGTTGATGACGTGGATGCGCGACTGCGGCTTCGACGACGTGAGCCGTGACGCGGTCGGCAATGTCATCGGCGTCTACAACGGCACGGGCGACCAGCGCCTCATGACCGGCAGCCACTACGACACCGTGCGCCGCGCCGGCCGCTTCGACGGGCGGCTGGGCATCTTCGTGCCCATGCTGGTCGTGCGCGAGCTGCACCGCGCCGGCAAACGCCTGCCCTTCGGGCTCGAAGTCATCGGCTTCGCGGAGGAAGAGGGCCAGCGCTATGCCGCGACATTCCTCGCCTCCAGCGCGCTGACCGGCGCCTTCGACCCCGCCTGGCTGGAGCAGACCGACGCCGCCGGCATCACCATGCGCGACGCGATGCGCTCGGCCGGCCTGCCCGCCAAGGTGGCCGCCATCACCGCGCTGAAGCGCGACCGCAGCCGCTACCTCGGCTTTGTCGAAGTCCACATCGAGCAAGGCCCGGTGCTGGACAGCCTGGACCTGCCGCTGGGCATCGTCACCAGCATCAATGGCAGCTACCGATACACGGGCGAGATCGTCGGCATGGCCAGCCACGCCGGCACCACGCCGATGGGCCAGCGGCGTGACGCGGCGGCGGGCGTGGCCGAGCTGATCCTGTTCGCGGAGAAGCGCGCCACGGCCGTGCCCGACATCGTTGCGACGGTGGGCATGCTGGAGGTGCCCTCCGGCTCCATCAACGTCATTCCCGGCCGCTGCCGCTTCAGCCTGGACATGCGCGCGACGACCGACAAAGCCTGCAATGCGCTGAGACTCGATGTGCTTTTCGAGCTGAACGACATTTGCAAGCGCCGCGGCCTGAGCTACACGCTGCAGGCCACCATGATGGCCAACGCGGCACCCAGCGACGGGAGGTGGCAATCGCGCTGGGAAGCCGCCGTCACCGAGCTGGGCCTGCCCCTGCACCGCCTGCCCTCTGGCGCCGGGCATGACGCGATGAAGATGCACGAGCTGCTGCCCCAAGCCATGCTGTTCGTGCGCGGCGGCAATGGCGGGATCAGCCACAACCCGTTGGAGTCGGTGACGGTGGATGATGCGGAGCTGGCGGTGCAGGCCTTCAACCATCTCCTGCAAGGCCTGGCCTGAGTTCATGCATTACGTCGCAACGAGTCTTGGAACGGATTGGCCGAGAAAGGAACAGGCCGTACCGATCTGGTTTCGTGCGCTCAAGCGCGTGGTGCCGGTCGCGAACCCCGATATCGAGTCGCTGTTTCCGCAGGTGCGATGCTGGTGGCTTGAGGTCGATGACGCCGGTGTCCCGCAGCGGGAAGTAGGTCTGGATGCGACGGGCACCGTGGTCGTCGCCGCGCCCGTCGACGAAAACATGGGCTTCTGGACGGACTCGTCCATGACCTTCCCGCCCTCCGAACAGAATACCGTTTCGCTTGACGATTTCGAGAGCGCCTGGCGCGCGTTCGTCGACAGATGGGATGCCGCGAAGTAGCCCCAGTCAAGCAAACGAATGAACCAGCAAGGAACAGAACCCATGTCATCCCTGGACCAGCAGATCACTTCCCGCTTCGACGCGCAAGTCCGATTCCTCCAAGAACTCGTCCGTATCCCCACCGACACCCCACCCGGCAACAACGCGCCGCATGCGGACCGCACGGCCGAGCTGCTGACCGAGCTGGGCTTCACCGTCGAGAAGCATGTCGTGCCCACGCCGGTGGTGAAGCGCGGCGGCATGGAGTCCGTCACCAACCTCATCGTGCGCCATCGCTTCGGCACCTACGGCCCCAAGATCGCGCTGAACGCCCACGGCGACGTGGTGCCGCCCGGCGAAGGGTGGACGCACGACCCCTATGGCGCCGAGATCGTCGACGGCAAGCTCTACGGCCGCGCGTCCGCCGTCAGCAAGAGCGACTTCGCGACCTACACCTTCGCGCTGCTGGCGCTGAAACACTCGGGCCTGCCGATGCGCGGCGCGGTGGAGCTGCACTTCACCTACGACGAGGAGTTCGGCGGCGAGCTGGGCCCGGGCTGGCTGCTGCGCGAAGGCGTGACGCGGCCGGACCTGCTGATCGCCGCCGGCTTCAGCTACCAGGTCGTCACGGCCCACAACGGCTGCCTGCAGATGGAGGTGACGCTGCACGGCCTGGCCTCGCACGCGGCCTATCCGGAGACGGGCGTGGACGCGCTGCAGGCCGCAACCAAGCTGCTGACGGCGCTGTACGCCCACAACGAGGTGCTGAAGACGCGCCGCTCCGAGGTGGAGGGCATCACCCACCCCTACCTGAACGTGGGCCGCATCGAGGGCGGCAGCAACACCAATGTCGTGCCCGGCAAGGTGGTGCTGAAGCTGGACCGCCGCATGATTCCGGAGGAGCAACCCGCTGCCGTCGAGGCCGAGGTGCGCGCGTTGATCGAGGCCACGGTGGCACAGTGCCCCGGCATCCGGCTGGAGATGAAACGCCTGCTCCTCGCCAACTCCATGAAGCCCCTGCCCGGCGCCGAGCGGCTGGTGGCCGCGCTGCAAAAGCACGGCGAGGAAGTCTTCGGCGAGCCCATCCCGACCTCGGGCACGCCGCTCTACACCGACGTGCGCCTCTACACGGCCCAGGGCATCCCGGCCGCCATCTATGGCGCGGGGCCGCGCACGGTGCTGGAGAGCAATGCCAAGCGGGCGGACGAGCACCTGGACCTCAACGACCTCAAGCGCGCCACCCAGGTGGTGGCACGCACGCTGGCGGAGCTGCTGGAGCGCCGCTCCGGGGCATGAACACGTCCCGATCGGCGCTACTGGGTTGCCCGCGATGAAACCGCGTCGCCGTGACGGCGCTGATCTGCAGGAGCTGCTGGCGCTGAACCTCGCCGACCTGCAGCTGCTGGCCGTGCTGCTGCAGGAAGGCAGCGTCACGCGGGCCGCCGAGCGCACCCGCCAGCCGCAGCCGGCGGTCAGCCGCAAGCTGCAGCGCCTGCGCGCGGTGATGGGCGACCCGCTGCTGGTGCGCAGCGGGTCCAGCCTGGTGCCGACCGAGCGCGCCGCGCTGTTGCGCGAGCCGCTGGCCGAGATCCTGTCGCAGGTGGCGCGGCTCAGCGCCGGCAGCGGCTTCGACCCGGCGACGACGCAGCGCGCCTTCGTCATCGCCTCGGCCGACAGCCTCGCGCCAACCTTCCTGCCCGAGGTGATCGCGCGCGTCACGGCGGCGGGCTCGCGCATCGCCATCCATGTGCGGCCGGTCGACCCGGCGTTCGACATCGCCCAGGCGCTGGACGCCGGCCACATCGACTTGGTCGTCAGCAACGAGCCGCGGCCCCGCGAGGACCTGCGCCTGGGGCCGCTCTACAGCGACGAGGTGGTCTGCATCATGCGTGAGGGCCACCCCCTCGCGCAGGAGCGGCGGCTGTCGCTCGCGCGCTACCTGCGCATGAGCCACCTGGTGCCGCACGCCGGTGCGACGCCACGCACCGGCCCCATCGACGGCGAACTCGCCAAGACGGGCTACCAGCGGCGCATCACCGCGACGGTGCCGGAGTTCAATCTCGTGCCCTATGTGCTGACGCGCTCCAACCTCGTCTTCACCACCGCACGCCGCTTCGCCGAACACTACGCGGCCATGATGCCGCTGGTGATCGTGCGGGCGCCGAGCGAGCTGCCGCCGATGAACTTCTACCAGCTCTGGCACGAACGCAGCCAGGCCAGCCCGGCAAGCCGCTGGCTGCGCGAGCAGGTCAGCGCCGTCGCGCAGGATCTGACGAGGGCTTGAGAAGCGCGGGGCCTGCATGGCCTGAGTGATATGAGCGGCATGGCCGGCGCATGGCTTTTGCTATGCCCCGCCGGTTCCTAGACTGAAGTCATTCATCCAGGAGCCCGCTCATGCAACGCCGCCAATTGCTCAAGTTCGCCGCCGCCTGCGCGCCGACGCTTCCCGCCGCCGCACGCGCCGCCACCGCAACCGCCAAGCTGACGCCAATCAAGTTCACGCTGGACTTCCGCGTCAGCGGTCAGGTCGCGCCATTCTTCGTTGCGCTGGCGAAGGGCTACTACCGCGAGCAGGGGCTGGACGTGAGCATCGACGTCGGCAACGGCTCGGTGGCGTCGATCACGCGTGTGGCCAGCGGCGCCTATGACATGGGCTTCGGCGACATCAGCGCGCTGACCGAGTTCAACGCCGAAGCGGGCCGCGCCGACCTCGTGCGCGCCGTCTACCAGTACTACAACCGCGCGCCCTTCGTCATCATCGGCCGACGCGACCGCGGCCTGGGCAACGACTGGCGCAGCGTCGCCGGCAAGCGCATCGCCGCCGGCGCCGTCGAATCGACGCGCCGCGCCTGGCCCATGGCCGCCAAGCACCTGGGCATGAAGACCGACGCGTTCGAGTGGGTCACGACCGACTTCTCGCAACGCGACAACGTCATCATCCGCGGCGACGTCGACGGCGCGACCTACTTCCACGACTCCGCGGTGTCGCTGTTCCAGCGCGTGCCGGTCGAGCAGCTCGCGGTATTGAAGTATTCGGACGCCGGCCTGCAGCTCTACGGCAACGCCATCCTCACGTCGACCAAGCTGGCCGCCGCCAACCCGAGCGCCGTTGCCGGCTTCCTGCGCGCTACCCAGCGTGGGCTGAACGAAACCCTGGCCGACCCGGCAGCCGCGATGGCGCATGTCATTGCCCGCGAGCCCCTGCTGGCCGCGGCAACCGAGATCGCACGCTGGAACATCACGGCCGGCTACGTGACCGGCGCCGACACGCGCCAGCACGGCCTGGGCGGCGTACACCGCACGCTGGCCGAGCAGCAGATCGCCTCGGTCGCCGAGACCTTCGGACTCAAGTCGAAGCCGGCTTTCGACGCGGTCTACGACCTGCGCTTCCTGCCGCCGCAATCGGAACGCATGGCCAAGGCCTGATCACCATGAGTGATTCCCTGAACGACACCGACGCGCTCTACCTGCGCCATGCCATCAAGCTCTCCGCGCAGGCCGGCGAGCGCGGCAACCGGCCCTTCGGCGCGGTCATCGTCGCGGGCAGCGGCGCGGTGCTCGGCGAGGCCCGCAACGACAACGCCGAGACCGGCGACTGCACGGGCCACGCCGAGGTCAACGCACTGCGAGTCGTCGCGCAAACGCACCCGCGCGGCGCCTTCGGTGGCGCCACGATGTACGCCTCCGGTGAGCCCTGCGTGATGTGCGCAGGCGCGATCTTCTGGTCTGGCATTCGGCGCGTCGTCTTCGGCATCGATGCCGTCAGCCTGCGCGGCTTCCGTGCCCTGCAGGCCGGCGCCGACGACCTGGAGATGTCCTGCCGCGACGTCTTCAAGACCTCTTCCCACCCCTTCGAGGTGCTCGGCCCGGCGCTCGCCGCCGAAGCCACCGCCCCCCATAACGCCTTCTGGCAACGCTGAACGGACATTGACATGAACACGATGCAGGAACTGCAGAGAGAGTCGCGCATGGGCGCGATGGGCTCCGAGACCCACCAGCGCGAGGTGCGCGTCATCGACCTGGCCGACTTCGAAGCCCGCCGCGCCGAGATCGCCGACCAGCTCTGGGACGCCGCCGTCGACGTCGGCTTCTTCCAGCTGAAGAACCACGGCATCGCGCCGGCTGCCATCACGCAGGCGTTCGCGCAGACCGAGCGCTTCTTCGCCCTGCCCGACGCGGTCAAGGCCCGGCACCCGCTGAAGAAGCAATTCAACGCCGGCTGGGAAAGCCGCGCCCAGGTGCGCCCGTCGACCGGCACGCCGGACCAGAAGGAGTCCTACCAGATCACCCGCCCGCACATGGAGGGCCTCTGGCCCGACGACGAGCTGCCGGGCTTCCAGGCCACGATGCTGGGCTTCGAGCAGCAGGCCTGGGCCGTGGGCATGCGCGTGCTGTCCTGCTTCGCGGCCAAGCTGGGCTTTGCGGACGACTTCTTCACCGTCGCGCACGACCCCTCAAAGCCCGGCTACCAGAGCACGCTGCGCCTGCTGCACTACTTCGCGATCGACCCGGCGCAGCGCGACCGCCTCGGCCTGTGGCGTGCCGGCGCGCACACCGACTTCGACTGCCTCACGCTGCTGTTCCAGCGCGCCGGCCAGGGCGGCCTGCAGGTGCTGCCGGGCAAGGACATGGCGTCGCAGGCCTGGACACCGATCAAGCCGGCCGACGACCTCATCACCTGCAACATCGGCGACATGCTGATGCGCTGGAGCGATGACCAACTGCCCTCCAACTTCCACCGCGTGAAGAACCCTGCGGCCGATGAGTACCAGGGTGCGCGCTACAGCCTCGCCTTCTTCGCGCAGGCCAACCGCGACGTGCTGATCGAAAGCCCGTCGGGGAAGTACCCGCCAATCACTGCGGAAGACTATTTGCAGCAGCGTGTAGCGGCGAACTTCGCCAAGTACTGACACCACCGCACTACATCGGGGCGAAAGGCCGTCGAGCCTCGCTCTCCCGTGGTGCAGGCAATGCCGCAAGGCCGCAACGTCCCGCACCACCGCAGGCATGGAACTTGTGTATTGCGTGGAAGCACCGCATCGCTCGCCCCCTCAAGGAAACCGAATGACCTTCTCCCAGCACGTCGGCAAGCTGATCACCGCCTTCGCCTTGCTCGCCGCGCCGCTCGCACAGGCACAGGACACGCCGATCAAGTTCCAGCTCGACTGGCGCTTTGAAGGCCCCGCGGCGCTGTTCCTGCTGCCGGCGGCCAAGGGTTACTTCAAGGCCGAAAAGCTGGACGTGAGCGTGGACGCCGGCAACGGCTCGGGCGGCGCGGTGACGCGCGTGGCCTCCGGCGCCTACGACATCGGCTTTGCGGACATGGCTGCGCTGATGGAGTTCCACGCCAACAACCCCGACGCGCCGAACAAACCGGTCGCCGTCATGGTGGTCTACAACAACACGCCGGCCGCSGTGCTGRCGCTSAAGAAGWSSGGCATMAAGACSCYGGCCGACCTGAMCGGCAAGAAGCTCGGCGCGCCGGTGTTCGACGCCGGCCGGCGCGGCTTCCCCATCCTGTCCAAGGCCAACAAGCTGGGCGCGGTGACCTGGGTCAGCATGGACCCGCCGCTGCGCGAAACCATGCTGATGCGCGGCGACGTGGACGCGATCACCGGCTTCTCGTTCACGTCGCTGCTCAACCTGGAGGCACGCGGCGTGAAGGCGGCAGATGTGACGCTGTTCCCCTACGCCGAGAACGGCGTGAAGCTGTACGGCAACGTCGTCATCGCCAGCCCCAAGTTCATCAAGGAAAAACCGGAGGCGCTGAAAGCCTTCCTGCGCGCCTTCACCAAGGGCGCCAAGGAAGTGCTGGCCAAGCCGGACGACGCGATCGCCTTCGTCAAGGAGCGCGACGGCATCATCAACGTCGACCTGGAGAAGCGCCGCCTGCGCATGGCCATCGCCGACGCCATCGCCAGCCCTGATGCGCGCACCGAGGGCTTCGGCCAGCTGAACGCGGGGCGCCTGTCGCTGATGGCCAGCCAGGTGTCCGACACCTACGGCACCAAGACGCGCGTGGACGCTGGCGCCGTGTGGAACGGCAGCTTCCTGCCCAGCACGGCCGAGTTGAACATCCTGCCGCCGGTGAAGAAATGAGGGTCTATGGGCCCAACGGCCGCCCGCGTGCGGTCGAACGACCGGCCGAGGCCGGTGGTGCCAGCGCCGGCAGCACCGGCAGCGCAGACAAGGCGGTCGTCGCTCCATTCGTCGACTTCCGCGACGTCTGGCTGGCCTACAACGACGAGCTGCTCGCGCAAGGCAAGTTCGCCGTCGAGGCCATCGACCTGAAGGTCGCCCGCGGCGAGTTCATCGCCATCGTCGGGCCGTCGGGCTGCGGCAAGTCCACCTTCATGAAGCTGGCCACCGGGCTGAAGCCGCCGTCCCGCGGCGAGATCCGTGTGGATGGCAAGACCGTGCACGGCCCGCTGAAGATCAGCGGCATGGCCTTCCAGTCGGCCTCGCTGCTGCCCTGGCGCACGACGCTGGCCAACGTGATGCTGCCGCTGGAAATCGTCGAGCCCTTCCGCTCCGAGCTGAAGACCAAGCGCGCCGAGTTCGAGGCCCGCGCCCGCGCGCTGCTGGCCCGCGTCGGCCTGGCCGGCTATGAAGACAAGTTCCCCTGGCAGCTGTCCGGCGGCATGCAGCAGCGCGCCAGCATCTGCCGCGCCCTCATCCACGAGCCCCAGTTGCTGCTGCTGGACGAGCCCTTCGGCGCGCTGGACGCCTTCACGCGCGAAGAGCTGTGGTGCATCCTGCGCGACCTGCAGGCGGCGCAGGGCTTCAACGTCATCCTGGTCACGCACGACCTGCGCGAGTCGGTCTTCCTGGCCGACAGCATCTACGTGATGACGCGCAGCCCGGGCCGCTTCCTGCTGAAGCGCGACGTGCCGCTGCCACGCCCCCGCGAGCTGGACGTGACCTACACGCCCGAGTTCGGCGAGATCGTGCTGGAGCTGCGCGGCCACATCGGCGCGCTGAAGAAGGCTGGCGCGGAGATCTCGCAATGAAGGCTCGCCGACTTCAAAAGCAGGCCCACTGGATCCTGCTCGTCCTCATCCTCGCCATCTGGCAGAGCGTCTGCGGCCTGTTCGACGTGTCGGAGTTCCTCTTCCCCAGCCCGTCGCGCATCGCGCAGCAGTTCTGGGAGCACCACACCACCATCCTCGGCCACGCCTGGCGCACCTGGTGGGTGACGATGCTGGGCTTCGGCATCTCCATCGTCGTGGGCGTGCTGCTGGGCTGCCTGATGGGCAGCTCGCGGCTGGCCTACGACGCCATGTACCCGCTGATGACGGCCTTCAACGCGCTGCCCAAGGCGGCCTTCGTGCCCATCCTGGTGGTGTGGTTCGGCATCGGCGTGGGGCCGGCCGTGCTGACGGCGTTCCTCATCAGCTTCTTCCCCATCATGGTCAACATCGCCACCGGCCTGGCCACGCTGGAGCCGGAGCTGGAGGACGTGCTGCGCGTGCTCGGCGCCAAGCGCACCGACGTGCTGTGGAAGGTCGGCCTGCCGCGCTCCATGCCCTACTTCTTCGGCGCGCTGAAGGTGTCCATCACGCTGGCCTTCGTCGGCACAACGGTGTCGGAGATGACCGCCTCCAACGAAGGCATCGGCTACCTGCTGATCTCGGCCGGCTCGTCCATGCAGATGGGCCTGGCCTTCGCCGGCCTGCTGGTGGTGGGCGCAATGGCCATGGCCATGTACGAATTCTTTGCCGTCGTCGAACGCCGCATGACCGGCTGGGCGCACCGCGGCCAAAACTGATTTCTATAACGAGGAGAACCCAAAGATGAAAAAGAAGACCCTGCTGGCCGCCCTGATCGCATGCTCAGCCGGCCCGGCGCTGGCCCAGAGCAGCGTGACTCTCTACGGCCTGGTCGACATGAGCGTCGGCAGCACCAAGGCGCCCGGCGCGACGGGCTCGGTGAAGGGCGCCGAAAGCGGCAAGATGTCGACGAGCTTCTTCGGCTTTCGCGGCAACGAAGACCTGGGCGGCGGCCTCGCGGCCATCTTCCAGATCGACAGCTTCCTGCGCGCCGACACCGGGCAGAGCGGCCGCTTCACCGGCGACGGCTTCTGGGCCCGCAATGCCTTCGTCGGGCTGACCAGCAAGGAGTGGGGCACGCTCAAGGCCGGCCGCAACACGACCAACCTGTTCGTCGCTACGCTGAGCTTCAATCCCTTCGGCGACTCCTTCGGCTACTCGCCCAGCATCCGCCACATCTTCAGCAGCAACACCGTCACCGGCGACTCGGGCTGGAGCGACTCGGTGATGTACACGACGCCCAACTTCAGCGGCTTCACCGCCACGGCCCTGGTTGCCGCCGGTGAAGGCGTGGGCGGCCGCAACGTGGCCGCCAGCGGCACCTATGTCAGCGGCCCGCTGGCCGCCGCGCTGGTCTACCAGAAGGCGCAGAAGGACGGCGCCACGGCCGTGGACGACACGACGGTCTGGCAGGGCAACGGCTCCTACGACTTTGGCATGGTCAAGGTCTTCGGCCAGTACGCCAAGGCCACCAACGACACCAGGAAGATCGACTACAAGATCTACGAGGGCGGCGTGAGCGTGCCCATAGGCCTCGGCAAGGTGCTGGCCCAGTACGGCCAGATCAGCCCCAGCGCGGGTGCCGGCCGCAAGACCTGGACCGTGGGCTACGACTACTTCCTGTCCAAGCGCACTGACCTGTATGCGATGGCCATGAGCGACAAGCTGAGTGGGCAGTCGACGGGCGAAAGCTATTCGGTGGGCATGCGCCACCGGTTTTAACGCGGCTTCAGCACCTGCTGCCGCTGCGCCAGCTCAGCCGCACCGAAAGGGCTCCAGCCGGGCTTGTCGGCATAGACGCGGTAGAGCGCCGCGAGGTTGGCGCGCAGCATGGCGTCGTCCGGCGCCATCGCCAGCGCCCCGAGCAGGCTGCGGTTCAGGCGCTGAGCGCTGTCCGGGCTGCCCTGCACGTTTGTGAGGGCGGTCACGGCGGCGAGGTTGGCGGCGGCGGCTGAGGCCGGCAGGCGCTCCTTGGCAGCGGCAAAAAGCGCAGTGGCCGCGCGGCGGTCGCCCTGGGTCCAGGCAAGTTGGCCGCGCAGCGCGGCGGCCAGGCCCCAGGCGGCGGGTGCCTGGTCGGCCGGCACGGCGGCCTCGTAGCGGGCCAGGGCGGCGTCCACGCCGCGTGCCAAGCTGGCGCGCTCTGGCTCGGGCATTCCCCCCACCTGCAGGCGCAGCCAGCCAGCCACGGCTTCGGCGTAGGCCAGCTCGGGCAGCCAGCGCGCGAGAGACCAGTCCGGTTGGCCTTCGCCCGCGCGGGCCAGCACCCAGCCGGCCGGCAGGCCCGGTCGCATGGGCTCCAACTGCATCCAGTCGCCGCGCGACCCGGTGATCCAGTAGGGGAAGCTCTGCCTGGCCGAAGCGCCGAAGGCCACGCCCGGCAAAGCCGCGTCCGGCGACGGCCGCACACGCAGCGCCTCGCGGCAGGCGGCGTCGATGCGGGCCAGGTCGGCCAGCGAGATGCGCCGCGGCGCAAAGGACAGCGCCTGCATGGGCAGGCCGGCCTGCAGCTCGGCGCCACCCCAGCTCAGCGCGATGCGCTCCGGCGTGAGGCCGCCCTCACCTTGGCGGGCAAAGCGCAGATAGGTCTGCACGAAGAGTTCGCCGTCCTGCTCGAAGAGCCGGCCCCAGATGGCCAGCACGGCCTGGCCCGGCGCCAGCGTGCCGCCCTGCACACCGCCACGGCTGACGCGCAGCAACACCTGCTCCACGTCGCAGACGGCGCCGTGTTCGGCCAGCAGGTCCACGGCGCCGACCGAGCCTATGGGCAGCATGGCCATCAGCAGCTGCAGATGGGCCAGCGACGAGATCTGCCGGCTGGCCGCCTGCAAGCGGGGCGAGCCGCCGTCTACCCGCCAGGGCAGCACCAGCGCGTTGACGGCCGCGCCGCGGAAGACGACGGGGTCGGAGCAGTCGCGGTTGAACATCGCCGCCTGCGCCGAGGTGGCGAGCAGCAGTGCCAGGAACAGGGTAAGGAAACGGCGCAGCATCATTCGTTCCCTGCACAGGGCTGGGCCGGCTGATGCAGGCGCAGCACGCCGGCCTTGGGGTAGGCCGGGTCGAGCAAGGCCTCGCGCAGCGTGCGGGCGGCGCTGGCGTGCACATGCTCGCGCAGCGCCGTCAGCTCGGTCTTGGCTCGCCCGGCCAGCCCGCGCTTGAGCATGGCGCCAAGCAGGCTGTGGGCACGGCAGAGGTTGGCGTGGGCCGGCTCGTAGGCGCGCTCGCGCAGCAGCTTCAGGCCCAGGGCGGTGGCGACGAAGGCGTCCAGGTCCAGCGGGCGGGAGACGAGTTGCACGGCGTCCTGGGCGGGCACGGCGCCGGCCTCGGGGTAACGCAGGCGCTGCAGCCCTGCCGGCACCGTCTCGCGCTGGTCGGCGGCAAAGCGCAGCGGCACGAGCAGGTAGTTGATCTGCGCGGACAGCACCGGCGGCGTGCCGTCGCGGTCCACCGCGCCCCAGACCTCCAGCAGCACGCGCTGGTCATTGAGCTGCTCGACGAGTTCGGGGCTGAACTCGCTGCCGTCCAGCGCCGGCGACCGCTTGGGGCAGGCACGAAAGGCCACGGGCGTCGCACCGGGGTTGATCCATTGCTCGTCGCGTTCCTGGTCCAGCTCGAACTGCAGCTTGTTCAGGAAACGCTCGATGGCCGCGCGGTCGGGCATGGCGCCGCCGCTGGGCTCGCTGAGCAGCACGGTGAAGCTGCCCGGCGCGGCAGGGCAGTTGACGACGGCGGCCTGGGTGTTGGCGCACAGCAGCAGCACAAGCAGGAAGGTTTTCATTTCATTCCAAGTTCGCTATGGCTTCGTCCACCGTCTGCTTCAGGCGCGGATACGCCTCGGCCGGCGCGGCGATGTCGCCACCGATGCGCTGGCGCAACTCGTCGGGCTTGCCCGCCACCGCCGCGTTGACGAGGTCGCGGTAGCGGCGCAGTTGCGGCAGCGCCTTGCGGCAGCCGTTGTCGCCGATCAAGCCCACCAGCGTGCGGTGGGCGCTGATGTCGTAATGCTGGTTGCGTTTGAGCAGCAGCGGCGGCAGCACGCGGCACAGCAGCTCGGCGTCGCGCACGGCCATGGCCTCCAGGCCCCGCGTGGCGGCCACGGCGTGCAGGTCGGTGCGGCGCAGCTCCATCAGCAGGGCCGGCAGCGCGGGCTCGCCGAAGGAAGCCAGCACGACGGCGCTGTTGTTGAGCTTGCCGAGGTCCTCCTCCTCGGTGAGCTTTTGCAGCACCACCAGCATCTCTTTCGTGTAGCTCAGGTTGAGCTGGCCCTGCTTGACGGCCAGGTCCACCGAGTCCTTGATCCAGAAGCCCAGCACCAGGGTGACGATGCCGGCCAGCAGCTTGGGCGCCTCGGCACCCATCCAGCCGAGAAAGCGGGCCGGCAGCGGCTTGGGGGGCGGGGCGGGGGCGTCCATGGCGCGCAGTGTGTGCCTGCGGGTACGCGCCGCACAACCCTAATTCAGCTAGCGGGCGCGCTGGCGGCTGTGGCCCTGGCGGCCAGCGCGCCATTGACGTGCTTGATGATGTCTTCGAGGCAACCGGTCTCGCACCAGCCGGACATCGTGGTGGCGATGGTGCCGTCCCCGCGCACTACCACGGTGTAGGGCACGCCATTCGCCTTGGCAAAGGCCTTGGCAGCGGCACCGTCCGGGTCATAGATGTGCTGCATCTGCATCTTCTCCGCCAACCCCCGGTGCAGTGGGCGGAACACGTCCCGCTCCTCGACGTTGACCGCGACGACGCGCACGCGCTCCTTCCTGGCCGCGATCTGAAGCCGCTCCATCTGCGGCAACTCGTTGCGGCAATGCGGGCACCAGGACGCCCAGAAGAACACGACCACCGGCATGCCTTCGAAGTCGGACAGGCGCACGGTCTTGCCGTCCAGCGTCTTGCCCAGCGGCACGTCCAGCGGCACGCGCTCCAGTGGCGGTGGCTTCGGCTTGTCCTCGGCTCGCACGGAGCCAGTCAGCGTCGCCAGGCCGGCCCAGGCCAGCAGGCCGCGCCGGTGCAGTTCGTTGTTCATGTCATCTCCCTTGGTCAGGCGCGTCAGGCACCGGACGAGCGCGATCTTAGGCAAGCGATGGCGCTGCCTAGAATCGCGACATGCCCGCCCTCCATCGCGCCCTCAGCAGCGCCCACCTGCGCCGCCAGTCCTGGTGGCTGCTGGCCGTGCTGGTGCTGGGCCTGCTGGCGCCGGGCATCAGCGCAGCGCTGGCGCATGCGCGGGGCGACTTCTCGGCTTGGCAGGACATCTGCCGTGCGCCCAGCGTCAACGGCAAGGCGGCCCAGCCAAAACCCATCGAGGCGGCGCTGGACCTGCTGGCCCACGGCCATTGCCCGGCCTGCCACATCGGCGGCGCAGACGGGGCCGGTCCGCCCCCGGTACCCGCGCTGCTGCTGCGCGACGACCTCGTGGCCGAGGTGCCCGAGCGCTTCTGGACCGCACCGGTCACCGGCCACGCCTGGCGGCCCGCCAGCGCCCGCGCGCCACCCGCGCAAGCCTGAGTCCCCTGCCCCGCCACCGCTGCTGCGGTGGATGCCGCCGCACCCGCGCGGCCGACTCTTGCTTGCCCTGATCCATGAAACTCCACCCGCTCGCGCTGGCGGCCGCTCTTTGCGCCGCCAACGCTTGGGCCTGCGACGACTGCGCCCCCGAAGCGCACGTCGCCGCCGTCCAGGAACCCGCCCCCCGTACCGCCCTCGGCCTGGTCACCGTCAACGGCGCCTCGTCCACGTCGCTGCCCACCGTCATCCCGACGACGCTGGAGGGCGTCACCGCCGCCGACATCGCGCGCAGCATCAACGCCACCGACGCCGAGGACGCGCTCAAGTACCTGCCCAGCCTGCTGGTGCGCAAGCGCTACCCCGGCGACTACAACCACGCCGTGCTGTCCACCCGCGCCTCGGGCACGGGCAACAACGCGCGGGCGCTCGTCTTTGTCGACGGCATCCCGCTGGCCAACCTGCTGGGCAACGGCGCGGCCTTCACGCCGCGCTGGGGCCTGGTCGGCGCCGAGGAGATCGCCCGCGTGGACGTGCTCTACGGCCCCTTCTCGGCGGCCTACAGCGGCAACTCGGTGGGCGCCGTCGTCGACTACCAGACCCGCCGGCCCCAGGCCTTCGAGGCCCACGCCGAGGTCGGCCTCTACAGCCAGCGCTGGCGCTATGGCGGCGATGACACCAGCTACCAAGGCCGGCACGCCAGCGCGTCGCTGGGCGACAAGGCGGGCGACTGGAGCTGGTGGCTGAGCCTCTCGCGCCACGACAACGAAGGCCAGCCGCTGACCTTCCCGACCCGCGCCGTCGCCACCACAGCGCCCGCCGGCAATGCCCAGCCGGTGACCGGTGCCGTGGCCGGCCAGGACCGCTTCGGCCAGCCCTGGTGGCTGCTCGGCTCGGCCACACAGATGCACACGGTGCAGGACCAGGCCAAACTGCGCCTGGCCTGGCAGCCCACGACCGAGTTGCGCGCGCAAGCCCTGCTGGGCCTGTGGCGCAACAGCGGCGATGCGAGCAGCCAGAGCTGGCTGCGCGACGCGGCCGGTAATGCCGTCACGACGGGGGCCGTCAGCATCGACGGCCGTGGCTACACGCTGGCCGCCAACGAGTTCGGCCTGACGCATGACGAAGCCGAGCACCGCATCCTCGGCGCTACGCTCAAGCGCAGCGTGGCCGATGGTTTGAACTGGGAACTCGCCGCCAGCCACTATGACTACGCCAAGGACCGCAGCGCCYAACCGCTGGCCCGCACCGGTGGCGCCGGGCGCATCACGCGGCTGGACGGCAGCGGCTGGACGACGCTGGCCGCCAAGGCCTCGGTGAGCGGCTGGGAGGGCGGGCTGCAACGCGAGCACCATGTCTGGCGCCAGCGCGTCGACGACGCCAGCGATTGGCTGAACGAGGGCACGCTGACACCCTTCACCGCCTTCAATGGCGAAACCACGCTGACCAGCGCCTTCGCCCAGCGCGTGCTGGACCTGACGCCCGGCCTGCGTGCCGTGCTGGGCCTGCGCCAGGAGAGCTGGCAGGCGCAGAACGGCAGCAAGACTGCGGCCAGCGGCCAGACGGTGAGCTATGCCGGCCGCCGCGAAAGCGCCCTCTCGCCCAAGGCCGCACTCGGCTGGGCCGCCAGCGACGCGCTGGACCTGCGCGTCAGCGTCGGTCGCGCCGTGCGCTGGCCCACGGTGGGCGAACTCTTCCAGGGCGGCCTCAGCGCCACCGGCGCCTACGTCGAGGGCGACCCCGTCACCAACCCCGACCTGAAGGCCGAACGCGGCTGGACGCGCGAGCTGTCGGCGCTGTGGCATGCCGAGGCCGGCGAGCTGCGCGCCACCGTCTTCCACGAGAACACGCGTAACGCCCTCTACAGCCAGGCCAGCGTCATCAACGGCAAGACGGTGTCCAGCGTGCAGAACATCGCCCGCATCGAGACGCTGGGGCTGGAACTGGTCGGCCGTGGCGACGTGGGCAAGGCCTGGCGCTGGCAGGCCAGCCTGACATTTGCCGACTCGACCATCAAGGAGAACGCCGGCTTCGTCGCGACCGCAGGCGACACGATTGGCCAGCAGCAGCCGCGCGTGCCGCGCTGGCGGGCCAGCGCGCTGGTCAGCTATGCGATCACCCCCACGCTGGACGCAAGCCTGGGCGCGCGCTACGGTAGCCGGCAATACGGCAACCTCAACAACGCCGACTTCAACGGCATGGCCTACCAGGGCTTCAGCCGCTACTTCACGGCCGATGTGAAGCTCGCCTGGCGCATCAACCGCCAATGGAGCGCCAGCCTCGGTGTGGACAACCTGAACAATGCCGAGTACTGGAACTTCCACCCCTACCCCGGCCGCACCGTGCTGGCCAACCTCCGCTTCGATCTATGAAAAATCTCGCTGCACTCACGTTGTTCGCTGCTGCGAGCGCCCAGGCCCACATCGCGCTGGAGCAGCCCGAAGCCCCGGCCGGCAGCAGCTACCGCGCCGTCTTCAAGGTCGGCCACGGCTGCGAGGGCGGCGCGGCAACGAAGGAGATCGTCGTCACGCTGCCCGAGGGTTTGCTCGGCGCCAAGCCCATGCCCAAGCCCGGCTGGACGCTGACGACCAAGCGTCGGGCACTCAAAACCCCTTACGACAGCCACGGCAAGCCCGTCATCGACGAGCTGGCCGAGGCCCGCTGGGTGGCCAATGGCGAGGCCAACTACCTGCTGGACGCGTGGTACGACGAGTTTGTGCTGCGCGCCTCGTTGCCGGCAGAGCCCGGGGAGGTCTGGTTCCAGGTGCGGCAGGTGTGCACCCAGGGCGAGTGGAATTGGGCCGAGGTGYCGAGCACCGCGACGCCAAAGCCACGGGCACCGGCGGTGCAGCTGAAGGTAGTGCCGGCTCGGGCGGAATCTCACGTCCACTGAAGCGAAAAAGCCGGGCCGACCCCGGCTGATCGCGGCTTCATCCGCGAGCCTGCGCGCCGATGATTCATCCCGTCACCAGTGCATGGCCCCCGGCAACGTTGCGGCCCCTGGCGAGGCGGCACCGCGAGCCGCACACGACCACGAAAGCACGAGTTCCGGCCCGCACTGCGTCACCCCCCGGTGTCGCCCGCGCCAGCCACCTGCGCTGTGATGAACGCCGCAGCCCTACGCTCACCGCAAGGTGAATGTCTCGGGCGGTGTGAAGCGCTCTTTCGCCCCGAACGGCCTTGGCCGCTCGGGGCTTTACTTTTCCCACATGCAAACGCCACTCGGCGTGCGCGGCGGCCTTCCGGGAACTGACCGGTAGCATCGCTACCTGTTGCAGCAGCAGGAGCTCGTCATGACAGTGCTCGCTCGATTCTGCGTGGCACTGTGGTTTGCGGCGGCGGTGCAGACTGCGGCAGCCGTCGAGGTTGTGCGCATTCCGCGCCCCGAGGTTCGGGAAGACCGTCGGTCGGTCTACGCCGATCAATTGCTGGCGCTGGCGTTGGCGCGCTGCGGCACCGAGTACCGGATCGAGCATGCGGGTGTCACCATGAACCAGGAGCGCCAGGTCCTTGAGCTGGAGGCGGGGCGCATGATCGACGTGGCGCCCATTCCTGCCTCGCCCGAGCGCGAAGCCCGCCTGCTGGCGATCCGCATCCCCGTCAATCGCGGCATGCTCGGTTGGCGGATTGGCCTCATCCGGCACGGAGATCAGGCACGGTTTGCGTCGCTCAACTCACTGCAGCAGCTTCAGCAACTGCGGGTAGGCCAAGGCCAGGGCTGGCCGGACACTGAGATCCTGCGCGCCAACGGCATTCCGGTCGTGGCTGGCTCGGCCTATCTGGCGCTCTTCAACATGCTGCAGGGAGAACGATTCGACTACTTTCCCCGTGGGTTGACCGAGGTCTGGGATGAACTGGAGGAGCGCTCGGCCCGCTTCGAGGTGGAGTCGCACGTGGTGCTGCACTATCCCTATGACGCCTACTTCATGGTGAACCGCAAGGCCACGAAGCTTGCCGCCGACATCGAGCGCGGACTGAACCAGGCGATAGCCGATGGCAGCTTTGACAAGCTCTTTGAAAGCTACTTCGGCGAACGGTTACGCCGTGCGCGCCTGCATGAGCGCGTGGTGATCGATCTCACCAATCCGCTGCTCACACCCGGCACCGCCACGCCTGCCGAACGTCCGGAGCTCTGGTACGACTTCCGGCGCTGGCCGGCGAAGGCGAAGCCGAAGTAGGCAACGACGACCTCACGCCGACAAGGCAAATTGCCTTTGAGACGCAAGTAGGCCGCCCACGCTCCCAGGCCGGGCGCGCTGCCTCAGCGCACCGCCACGACCCCACCATCACGCCCATGCGCCAGCAAGAACACCCCCGCCTCGCTTCGCTCCCCACTGCGCACCGTCACATCCACCAGGCAGGCCTGCCCCGCGTCCACCGCCCGCACCACCCGCGTCTGCCTCGGCGGCGATGAACGGCCCAGCCGTTCGACCAGCTCACCGTACACCGCCTGCCGGCCAACCGCGCCAGCCGCGCCGAGGCTGCCGTCCATCGCGAACTGCGCCGTCAGGCCCCATGCGTCGCTGGCGTTCCAGCGCGCGTCGAAGTCGTCCAGCCGGCGCTGCAGCGCGGCCTTGTCGTCGCAAGGCGATGCGGCCGCAAAGGCCTCGGACGGCAGGCTCAGCACACCGGCGGCAACGATGCCGAGGGCGGACACGAGGGCGGTGAACAGGCCCAGCGGGGCCGAAGAAATGAAGCGCTTCATGGATATCTCCTTGATGTCAGTCGGAAGGGTCAGGGACGGATGGCCGCCATCGGCGCAAGCGGCGCGAGGGGCTCCGGCACCTTGTTGCGGACGGGCGGCAGGCTCTTCAGGTAGGCGAACACGGCCTTGAGGTCGTCGTCCGTCATCTGGCTGTAGACAGGGATGGGCATGGGCGGCAGCACCGGCCGGCCGCGGCCGAGGTGGCGGCCGGTGCGGATGGTCTGCACGAAGTCGTTCTCGCTCCAGCGGCCCAGCCCGGTCTCGACGTCCGGCGTCAGGTTGGCCGAGAAGCTCACGCCCCAGGGGCCGGAGTAGGCCGTCGCGGTGGCGGCCGTGACCACCATCCACGGCCCCGGCGGTGGCGCGACCGGCGCGGTGATGACGAAGTCCTGCGGGTGACCTGACAGTGCCCGCGCCATGTCGGGCTCCGGGCCGTGGGCACCCATCTTCAACGGCGTGTGGCAGTCCCTGCAGCCGCTGGTGTTGACGAGGTACTGACCGCGCTCGATGCGGTCGGCGGCCTGGGCGGTGCCGGCCAGCAGGATGAGGACAGGGATCAAGGCTTTCATGGGCGGGAGGTCTCCGGGTTGAAGTGATGGGCCAACAACGCCAGGCCCTGGGCATCGAGGTCGCGGGTGCCCAGGGGCGGCATCTGCTGGTAGGGGTTGCGGGTGCCGGCACGCCTGAGCACCTTGGCCGCGTCCACCGGCGCGGGCGGCTGGCCCACGTCCAGCGCCAAGCGCAGCGGCACCGGCACGCCACCATCGAAATGGCAGTGGGCGCAGTTGCCGTGGAGATAGCCGCGGGCGGCGTGCTCGACGGAGTTGCTGGCAATGAAGTCAGGCGCCTGCGTGGCCCAGGCGGCGGGCGCGTTCTTCAGCAGGCCGTCGCGCAGCAGCGCCGGCACGGCCGGGCCCAGTTGCAGGGCCGCGAAGCCCAGTACCGGGCTGCGCGCGCCGGCGTGGCAGGCCATGCAGTCGCCGATCGACGGCACGTCATAGCGCCGGCCGCCGGGCAGGGTCAGCGTCAGGCCACGGGCGGGGGCGCGCACCGCGTCGTCGCCGTTCCAGACATAGCTGGCGAACTCCCAGCGGCCATCGGCGCCGAGCACGAAGTGCGGCGTCTCCACCGGCCGGCCGTCGACGCTGAACTCCTTCCACAGCCGCGTGCCAGTAGGGAAGCGCCAGGCGTCGGGCTGGCTGGCGTCCACCTGGCCGCCGGGCGGCAGCGCGATCCAGCGCCGCTTGGACGCGCCGTCCGACCACAGCGCGAAGCGCGGCTCGAAGGCGCGCACGCCGGGCCCGCCCAGGCCGGTCTGGCTGAGGCGCTCGAGCAGCGTCGCCCAGGCGGGGGCGGCGGCGCAGAGCAGCAGGGAGAGGACGAGGCGGTGCATGGCTGGGCACTTTGCCGAGCCGCCCGGGCGCCGGCATCGCCACTAAGAGCCATGCGACGGGCCATGGCCCTGGCCCATCGCGCATGGCCCGTCGGAGCGATGGCAAGCGCGGCGCCGGCCGGAACACTGCCGGGCATCCGGCCTCCTCTTCCAACTTCACGCCGGCCTTAAGGACTCACCATGACCACCATCGCCCCGCGCCTGGACCTCTACGCCCACATCCACAAGGCCTTGCGCCTGTTCATGAGCGACACGCTGCAGCAGCTGAGCCGCATCGACATCGACGACCCGCTGGACCTGGCCGCGAGCCTGGCCCAGTTGGACGCGCTGCTGGACGCCGCCCGCCACCACATCGACAAGGAGAACCAGTTCGTCCACCCCGCCATCGAGGCCCGCCGCGCCGGCGCCAGCGCGGCCATCGAGGCGGAGCATGAGGAGCATCTGGACAGCATCGGCGCGCTGCGGGCCGAATCCGCCGCGCTGCGGGCCATGCCGTCAGCGGGCGCGGCGCAGCGGCTGTACCGGCGCTTCGCGGCCTTCGTGGCGCACAACTTCGAGCACATGGCCGTGGAAGAGAGCCGCCACAACCAGGCGCTGTGGGCGGCCTACTCGGACGCCGAGCTGTTCGACATCCACGGCCGCATCATGGCCAGCATCGCCCCGCGCGAGATGAGCGAGACGCTGCGCTGGATGATCCCGGCACTCAACCCCGCCGAGCGGGCCATGGTCGTCGCCAGCATGCCGCCCGCGGTACAGGCCCCGGTACTCGCCTCGGCGCGGGCGCTGCTCAACGACACGGCCTGGGCCAAGCTGTGCCGGGCGCTGGGTCAGGCGAGCGTGCCGGGCCTGGTGGCCGCGTGACCACGCTGGTTCCACCAGGCCGCCGCCTCGCCGCGTGAGTTCAGCCCCAGCTTGTCAAGGATGTTGGCCACATGCCGCTTGACGGTGTGAGGGCTGAGGTCCAGCGCGCGGGCGATGTGCTTGTTGCTGGCGCCGGCGGCGATCTGGGCGATGACCTCGGCCYCGCGTTGGGACAGGCGCTCGTCGACCGGTGCGCTCGGCAGCGCTTCGACAGCCACGGCCACGGTCGCGGGCCGCACGGCATCGGCCCAGCCGCGCAGGCGGGCCAGGTCGGCGGCGTCCAGCAGGCCGACCCAGTCCTCCTGCGCCATCCGCAGCAGCTGCGGCGCAGCCCACAGCAGCCCGCCGGGCTCGCGGCGGGCCAGGGCCGGCGCCAGGGCTTGTGCCGCACCTTGCCTGTCGCCGCCGTCCAGCAGCGCAGCGGCCAGGCGCAGCCGCGTTTCATTCAACTGGCCGAGCAGGTCGCCGCCTTCACCATCGGCCAGCAGGCCACGCCAGGCGACGATGGCCTCGTCGCGCCGGCCCTCCAGCGCAGCAAGCTGAGCCTGCAGGCCCAGCAGCGGCCGGGGGCGGTGCGGCATGGTCAGGTCGGGGAGGTCCGCGCCCAGGCGGGCCAGCCGCTCCAAGCCCTCGCTCAGGGCCACGCGGTTGCCGCCAGCCGCGGCCATGCGGCTCATGAAGAAGGTGGCATGCCATTCACCCCAGCTGCCATAGCCCGGCACATGCTCGGCCAGCCGCAGCCGCATCAGATGCAGCGCCGAGTCGTGCCGACCCTGGAGGAGCTCCAGCATCGCGTGCAGCGCCTGGCCGTGGTTGCGGGCGATGATGAGCCGACCGAACCACGCCGCATCGGCCTCGGCACGCGCCAGGAGCTGCCGGCACTCCGCCACCCGCCCCTGCCAGAACAGGTTCCAGGCCTGGGCCATGTGGGCGTTGACACCGAAGGGCAGCGGCCGGTCGCCCAGCACCTGCAGGGCGCCGCGGTACCAGCGCTCCACCACCGGCGCAATGCCGGCGCAGCTGATTTGCCGTGGCGCCGGCGAGCCGGTGTACCAGGCCTCCAGGGACGCGCTCTGCAGCAGCTCCGTGACGAGGGAGTCCATCAGCGGCGCCACGGCGTCGAAGTGGCAACTCTCCATCGCATGCCACATGCGGCCCAGCAGCGTCATGCGGCGCAGCTCGCCACTCAGCGCGAAAGGGTCGAGGTCGCGCAGCAGCGCCTCGGCCTCGCGCAGCCGGCCCTGTGCGATCAGCAGGATGCTGCGGTGGGCGCTCGAGGCGCGCAACCCCGCCTCATCGCCGCGGGCCTCGAACAGCACCTCGGCGCGGCTGAGGTGCCACTCGGCCTGCTGCGCCTCCCACAGCACCCACAGGCTCAGCGCCTTCACGCGGTGCAGCTCGGGGCTCGCCTCGGCGAAGGCCGGATCGAAGCGGCGCGTCAGGTCCAGCAGGCCTTGCGCGCCGAGCTGGTTCATCAGAAGCGCGCCGTCGCCCAGCAGCAGCTCGGCCGCGCGCTCCGGCCGGCCGGCGGCCAGCAGCAGGCTCTGGCGACGCAGCGCGTCGGTCTCCAGCACGGCGGCGCGCTCCAGCATCTGGCGGTGCACTTCGGGCTGCTCCTGGCGCAGGCGCTGCTGCAGCATGTCGCGGAAGAGCTGGTGCAGGCGCAGCGTGTGCGGTGCGAGGTCGACGACGGTGACGAACAGCGACAGCCGCTCCATCTCCGCCAGCCAGCCCGCGGCATTCGCGTCCTCGCCCAGGGCCTGGCAGCGCGCCGCGTCCAGCTCGTGCAGCACGCTGGTGCGCAGCAGGAAGCCGCGCAGGCCAGCCTCCAGACGGTCCAGCACCTCGGCGGCGAGGTAGTCGAAGGTGGCGCGGTCGATGGCCGCGGGCAAGCGCTGGCCCTGGCTCATGCCGAGGGCCAGGCGCAGCCCGGCGGGCCAGCCCTGGCAGCGTTCGTAGAGGCCGGCTGCGGCGCTGCCGTCCAGGCCCGCCGCCTGCGCCAGCTGCTCGACCTCGCCGCGCGCCAGCGCCAGCTCGGTCGCGCCCAGATCGGCCAGCTCGCCGGTGGCTCGCAGCCGCGCCAGGCGCAGCGCCGGCTCGTGGCGCGCGCTCAGCACGAGGCGCCAGCGCTCGCCCATGCGGGCCAGCCAGCGGTCCAGGAACTGCAGCGAGGCCGTGTCGACGAGGTGGTGCGCGTCGTCCAGCACGATGAGGCCGTGCGTCACCTCGCAAGCCTCCAGCGCGTTCAGCATGGCGTCGGCCACCGTGACGATCTCGGCGCCGCCGCGCAGTGCCGCATCGCGCAGGCCCTCGGGAGCCGTGCGCCAGGGCGGGTCATAGGGCTCGAAGGCCGCGAACAGGCAGTCCAGCAGTCTGCCCAGATCGTCGCCCTCGTCCAGTGCCACCCAGGCGACAGCCGTCTCGGCGGACTGCGCGGCCAGGGCCTGGGTCAGCAGGGCCGTCTTGCCGTAGCCGGCGGGGGCGCAGATGAGCAGCACGCGCTGGGCGTCCAGTGCCCGCGCGACATCGGCCAGCAAGGCCGGGCGAGGCAACAGCATGCCCTCGCGGGGGCGCGGAGCGCGGGTCTTGGTGTGGGCGAGGGCCATGGCGGGAAATGATAGGTGCGGTCGGCGGGGCACCTCGGTTTGAAGCTGGCGACTGAAGTGCCAGGGTCTTCTCCTACGCGTTCATGCGGCCTTGCTCACCTGCCCATGTGGAGCAAGCTCGACTAGATTTGAATCGTCGAGAGCCAGAGTTGCAGCTGAAGAGTTGCACTACAGGCGATGACCGACATAAAGGCCCGATGCGAAACGCACCGGGCCTTTTCTTTTGTGGATGATGCGGGCATGAACCCCGTCCTCATCGAAGTCCTGCGCGGCGGCGCCGTCGAATCACTCCATGCCGGCGCGCTCGCCATCGTCGACGCCTCGGGTGCCGTGCACACAGCCCTGGGCGACATCGACCGGCTTATCTTCCCGCGCTCGGCGGTCAAGCTGTTGCAGGCGCTGCCGCTGGTGGCCAGCGGTGCGGCCGAGGCCTATCAACTCAGCGATGAAGAGCTGGCCCTGGCCTGTGCCTCCCACAGCGGCGAACCTGAACATGTGGCCACGGCCGCCGGTGTACTCGCCAAGCTCGGCCTGGACGAGACCGCGCTCGAATGCGGCACCCAGTGGCCCGGCCGCGAGCCGGTGCTGCGCGGCATGGTGGCGCGCGGCGAGCAGGCCACGGCGCTGCACAACAACTGCTCGGGCAAGCACAGCGGCTTTGTCTGCGTGGCTTGCCTGATGGCGCGCAACGCAGGCACCGACCCGGCCGAGTTCGCACGTGGCTACATCGCCGCAACACACCCGGTCATGCGCGAGGTGTCGGCGGCGCTGTCGGCAGCTACCGGCGTCGACGTGGAGCAGGCGCCGCGCGGCATCGATGGCTGCTCCATCCCGACCTTTGCGCTGCCGCTGCGGGCACTCGCGCTGGCCTTTGCGCGCGCCGGCACGGGCCAAGGCCTGTCCGCCGCCAACGGCCGCGCGGCGCGCCGGCTGCGCGAGGCGGTCGCACGGGCGCCCTTCATGGTGGGGGGCACGGACCGTTTCGACACGCGCGTCATGCAAGCCTTCGCTGAGCGCCTGTTCTGCAAGATCGGCGCCGAGGGCGTTTACTGCGCGGCGCTGCCCGAACTGGGCCTGGGCGTGGCGATGAAGATCGACGACGGCGCCGCCCGCGCCGCCGAGGCGGCCATGGCCGCCGTGGCTGCGGCGCTGCTGAGGGCCGAGGACGATCTACTGCAGGGCTACAGCCACCTCCCGCTGCGCAACTGGCGCGGCGTTGACGTAGGCTCGCTGCGGCCCGCGCAGGCGCTCACGCGGGCGTTGGCGCCGCAGTCCTGAGCGGCTGTCTGTCGCTCAGTTGCGGTCGCTGCGGGGCGGCAATGGCTCTTCGTTAACCGTAGTGACGGGCGCTGCCGGCGTCGTGGTGGTGGTGCTCACGCTGGTCGAGGGCTCGGGGCTGCTCGGATAGGTGGTTGTTGTTGTGGTGGTGATGGCGGGCGCCTGATCGGCCGGCGGGATCGCTGCCGTGTCGCTGGCCATGGGCACAGCGGCGGGTGCGGGCTCGATGACCGGTGCGGCGGCCACGGTTGCCACCGGGGCCGGCATGACGGGCGTGTCGGCCTGGGCCACGACGGCCTGCGAGTTGTCCGTCGACTCGCGCGACAGACCGGCGGTGTCGGTCCGCGTGCCCGCGCAACCGGCAATGCCGAGGATCAGGCCGGCAGTTGCAATAGCAACGCCGGTGCTCAAGGGGTTGAATCTCTTGCTCATGGTGACTCTCCAAGGTGGGTTTGGACGGCAAGTGCGGCGGATGCCGCTCCCATAACCCGGCAACCACCGTTCCCACGACGGCTCCAGCCTGTGCATAAAACGATACAAAACGAAACCAAGCAAGCGCTTGGTTGGCTGCTACATTCCAGCCCCATGCCCGCTCAACCCACCGCGCCGACACCCGCGAGCCCCGAACCCCTGCCCGCCCGCGACCGTCTGCTGGCCGAGGCGATGCGGCTGTTTGCCGAGCGCGGTTTTGACGCGGTGACGACGCGCGAGATCTGCGCCGCGGCCGGCGTGAACCCCGGCGCCATCCACTACCACTTCGGCGACAAGGACGGCCTCTACCGCGAGGTGCTGCGCCTGCCCGTCGTCGAGCTGCACCGGCAGCTGGCCGGCTTCGACGAGCCGGCCCTGAGCCTGCACGAGTCCATCTGCCGCTTCATCCAGCCCTTTTTGTTTGACGACGGCGCCTGCAGCGCGCAGCTGTTCTTCCGCGAGATGCAGGCGCCCAGCCCCATCTTCATGGAAGCAGTGGCGCGCGACGTCGGGCCCATCTTCGACCGCTTCGCCCGCCTGCTGGCCCGCCACGCGGGGCTTGCCGAACCCACGGCCGCCATCCACCAGCTCGCCATGGGCCTGCAGGCCATGGCCCACGACTACTCCATGACCCGGCCGATGCTGGACGCCTTCCACCCCGAACTGCTGGCCGACGACCCGCTGCTGGAACAGACCTGCCGCCGCCTGGCGGACTGGGGCTGCGCGCTGGTCGACTACGAACGCAAACGCCACGCCTCCCAATGAAGACACGCCCCCTCCTCGCCGCGTCCATGCTGGCGCTGCTCGCTGCCTGCACGACCGCCCCGCCCGCCGCGCCGCCCGCATCCGCGGCTATCCCTGAAGCCTGGCGCTCGCCCCTGCCGCACGGCGGCAGCACCGCTGCGCTCAGCAACTGGTGGCAGGCCTTCAGCGACCCGCAACTGGCCCGCCTGATCGAGCGCGCCCAGGCCCAGAGCCCGACGCTGGCCCAGGCCGCCGCACGCCGCCGTCAGGCCGAGGCCGGCGCCGCGCAGGCGCGCTCCGCGCTGCTGCCGCAACTCTCGGCCGGCGCCCAGGCCCAGCG
>NZ_JBGCUM010000044.1:0-48350 GCF_054177665.1 Roseateles sp. P5_E8
GCTGGAGGCCGGCCGCATCGACGCGGCCCGGCTGGCGGCGGCACAGGCGCAGGCCAGGGCCGAGGAGGAGCAGCGCGAAGCCCGCAAGCGCGCCATCGGCCGCCAACTGGACGCCGAGGCGGCCCAACGTGATGCCCAACGTGAGGCAGACCGCAAGCGCCCCGACTGGGCGCCCGCCCGCCGCGGCCGGCTGTTCGGCCGCACGGATGCCAACGCCGACCTGGCGGCCTATGGCGAGACCTGGGCGCGCAAGATCGAGTCCAACCTCACGGTCGAGACGGTGCGCGAGGTGGCCAGGCAGCCGCACACCGATGCCATCGTCACGGTGGCGGTGCGCAGCAACGGTTCGGTGGAGACCATCACCTTCGTGCGCTCCAGCGGCGTGCCGGCCGTCGATGAGGCCATCGCGCGCATCGTGCGCAGCCAGGAGAACTACCCGGCCTTTCCGGCGGCGTTGCTGAAGGACTTCGACGTCGTCGAGATCCGCCGCAGCTGGCACTTCGACATGGCGGTGCGTCTGTACTGAACGTAAGCAAGGCGAAGTCCTACGCAGCTGCCAACGCGAGGGTTGCAAGGTTGCGCTTTTCAACTCCCGGAGAGCGCCATGCCTCGCGGTGACAAGTCGTCCTACACGGACAAGCAGAAACGCCAGGCCGAGCACATCGAAAAGGGCTACGAGGCCCGTGGCGTGCCCGAGAACGAGGCCGAGGCCCGCGCCTGGGCCACGGTGAACAAGGAGACCGGCGGCGGCAAGAAGTCGGGCTCAGGTCGTGGCCAGCCCGAGAACCACGAGCCGTCGCGCAAGGGCGGCCGGCTGGGCGGCCAGGCCGCAGCCAGCCGCACTGCGGCCGAGCGCTCGGCATCGGCCAGAAAGGGTGCTGAGACGCGCAAGCGCAACGCCGCCGCCCGCGCGCACCACTAGGCGCGTCAGCCGGTAAGGATCGGCCGCAACGCGTCGATCTCGTCGACGATGAAATCGAAGAACGCGGCGACGCGCGGTGTCTGCCGCAGCTCTGCCGTCGTCAGCAGCCGCCAGATGCGCGTCAGCTCGGGCACGGGCGCGATCACCTGCACGAGGTCGGGCTCGGCGTCGCCCAAAGCGGTGGGCAAGGGTGCCACGCCGACACCCGCCTTGGCCGAATAGACCAGGCCCAGCACGCTGTTGCTGCGCGCGACGAGCACCGCATCGGGCGCCACCTTGCGCAGCCAGCCGGCAATGCGGTGCTTGGCCATGGTCTCGTCGAAGCCGACGAGGGCATGCGCCTGCAGATCCTCCACGCGCTCGGGGCGGCCGTGGCGCTCGATGTAGGTGGTGCTGGCGTAGACGGCCCAGATGGAATCGGCGATCTTGCGGCCGACCAGATCGCCATCATCCGTGTCGCCCGAGCGCAGCGCCACATCGGCCTCGCCGGCCGCGAGATCCACGTATTTGTCGCTCATGACGAAGTGCACCTGCAGCGCGGGGTAGCGCTCGTTGAAGCGCTTGAGCAGCGTCGACTGCGTGATGCGGAAGACGATGGGCTCGGGGCAGGTCACGCGGACGACACCCGACACCTCAGTGGTGGAGGCGACGAGCTGCTGCTTGAACTGCGCCACCGCGTCCTCGACGCGCTCGGCATGGGGCAGCAGCGACTGGCCGAACTCGGTGAGCCGGTAGCCGCTCGGCAGGCGTTGCACCAGCGGCAGTCCGAAGCGCTTCTCCAACTGGGTCAGGCGCCGCTGCACGGTGGACTGGTCCAGGCCGAGCGCGCGCCCCGCCGCCAGCGTGCTGCCGTGGCGGGCCACGGCCAGCAGGTGCTTCAAGTCGTCCCAGTCGAAGTCCGGCGGGGTATGCGCCATTGCGGCTCCTGTTCTGCAGATTTGCGGCTGTCGGCAGCGCGGGCCGGGCTTTAGGCTGAAGGCATGAATCCCACCGGAACCGACTTCAAGGCCGCCGTGCGCCGCCACTGGGACGCTGCTGCGGCGGGCTGGGACCAGCATACGCCGGCCCTCCACGCATGGCTGCGTCAGACCACCGACGCGATGATTGCCATGGCCGGCGTGCAGCCAGGCGCGCGCGTGCTGGACGTGGCGGCCGGGGCGGGCGGGCAGACGCTGGCTATCGCCGAACGTGTCGGGCCATCCGGCGAGGTCATGGCGGTCGACTTGTCGCCGGCCCTCGTTGCGCTGGGCGAGCAACGGGCGCAGCGCGCCGGTCTTGCTCAGGTCCGCTGGCAGGTGGGCGACGGCGAGGACCTTGGCGTCGAACCAGCGTCCTTCGACGCGGTGGTCTGCCGGCTCGGGCTGATGCTCTTCCCCGACCCGCTGCAGGGCCTGCGCGAGATGCACCGTGCGCTGCGGCCGGGTGGGCGCGCCTGCACCGTCGTGTTCTCCGCGCCGCCGCGCAACCCCTGCGTCACGGCGCTGACGGCGACGGCGCTGCGCCACGCCGGGCTGCCAGCGCGTGACCCGGGCGTGCCTGGCGGCCTGTTCAGCCTGTCCCGCCCCGGCCAGTTGGACGCCCTGTTCCATGAAGCCGGCTTTCGCGACGTCGCGACGACGGCGATGGACGCTGTCTTCCACATGCCGACCGTCGATGACTACATCGCCTTCGTGCGCAGCTCCGCCAGCCCCGTGCTGCAGATCCTCGATGGGCTCGGTGAGGCGGCGGCGCAGGCTGCGTGGGACGACATCCGCCAACAGTTGCAGGTCTTCATGACGCCAACCGGCTGGGCCAGCCCGAGCGAGCTGCTGCTGACGGCGGCTCGCAAGCCCGAGGGCACCGCATGACCAGCGCCACGACACGGCGCGACGTGCTGGCTGCGCTCGCTTCGCTGGGCTGCGGGCGTGCACGGGCGGCGCCGGATGGCGTCATGCGCCTGCTGTGCAGCGGGCCCGCCGGCAGCATTCCCGACCTGGTGGCCCGCGCGCTGGGCGAGTCGCTGGCGCTGACGCTTGGGCGGCACGTCATCGTCGACAACCGCCCAGGCGCGGCCGGCCAGTTGAGCGTGAGCGCGCTGAAGGCGGCGCCGGCGGATGGCTCGACGCTGCTGGTCGCCCAGGGCGCCATCGCGACGGTCTACCCGGCGCTGTACGCCAGGCTGGCCTACGACGCCGACGTCGATCTGCTGTCGGTCAGCCTGGCCAGCGAGATGAGCCTCGCCCTGGCCATCGGCCCGGCGGTGCCTGCCAGCGTGGTGACATTGGCTGACTTCATCGTCTGGCTGCGCGCGCATCCCGCTGCCGCCAACATCGGCTCGCCCGGCACCGGCACGCTGCCGCATCTGCTCGAAGCCATGCTGCTGGGCGAGGCCGGCGTCGCCTGGCAGCACGTCGCCTATTCCGGCGGGCCGCCGGCGGTGAACGACCTGATCGGCGGGCAGATTGCAGCGCTGGTGCTGCCCGAGGGCTTGCTGCGCCAGCACCACGCCGTTGGCCGCGTGCGCGTGCTGGCCACATCGGGGCCCACGCGCAGCGCCTACCTGCCCGACGTGCCGACGCTCGCGGAGCAGGGGCATCCGGCCCTGGTCGTGAAGGAATGGTTCGCCGTCTTTGCGCCGGGCGGCATGCCTGCCAGCGCGGTCGCAGGCTTGTCCGCCGCGATTCAGACCGCTCTCGGCCGCGCCGGATTGGGCGCGGTGTTTGCCCAGGCCGGCATGGTGCCGGTGGGGTCGTCGCCTGGCGCGCTGGCCGCGCGCATCGCGGCGGAGCAGCGCTACTGGAAGCCCGTGCTCAAGGCCCACGGCATCCAGGCGGAGTAGCAGGTCCGATCAAGCTTTCACCAGGAGATTCCATGCAACACCTCAGGTCACTGGCCCGGTCGGCACTGTCGGCGCTCTGTGCTGCCACCTTGCTGCCTTCGGCGGCGTTCGCCGCGTCTCAGCTCGATGTCTATGCGCTCACGGTCGGTGGCAACTCGCAGTTCGGCGCCAACGGCAACCCCTTCGGCTGTTCCACCTTTGCGCCTGACAGCGGCGCGGCCCTCTTTGGCCGGACCTTCCAGCTGGCGCTGCCGACCGACGGCGCCATCTGTGGCGTCGGCGGCGTTCTGCGCAGCGCGACCGCGGCCGGCGGGTCGGTGCAGGTGGCCGCACCACTGGCGGTGAGCTGGGGCCTGCCGACCGACCCTCGCACCCTCACCGGCAACGCGCAGGCGCGCGCCGGCTATGGCAATCTGGGCGTGCAGGCGGTGGCCAACTACGGGGGCACGTCCGACAACGGCACCGTCGCCGGCGCCCAAGCCGGCGCCCGGCAGATCGAGTCCCTGACCGTCGGCGGCGGCAGCGGCAATGGCATCTACCGGCAGACCTTCACCATCGACGGGTCGCTGTTCAATGTCGGCCGTAGCGACAGCGAGATCGAGTTCGGCTACTCGTACGGCACCATCCCCATGCGGATGGCCTTTCGCATCACCAGTCAACGGGGCGGCGTCGTGGGGATGTATGCCGACGGCAGCTTCCAGCCCTCGCTGCCGGGCATGACCGTCACCGGTGACCTGGGGACCGGCTTCACGGTGGCGGGCAGCACCACGTTTTCCTTCGACATCCCCATCGTCTTCGGCGTCGCGCAGGACGTTGGCCTGAGCCTGTGGGCGGCGATCCTGCCGAGCTCCAGCGCCGGGCAACTGACGGCCAGCGCGGGCGATGCGAGCTTTTTCAGTACCGCCAAGCTGACCGGCATCCAGGTGTTCGACAGCGGCGGTCAGGCAGTGAACAACTTCACCGTCATATCAGGCTCGGGCACGCTGTACGGCCCGGGCGGCGTGGTGGCCGTGCCCGAGCCGAGCGTGGCGCTGCTGTTTTGCGCCGGGCTGCTTTGCCTCGGCGGCCTGCGCCGCCGTTGGCGTTAGTTCGACAGGCAGCGCAGGCCGGCATCCACAACGGCCTGCACGGTGATGCCGAAGTGCGCATACAGCGCGGCGGCCGGGGCGGATTCGCCGAAGGTGTCGATGCCGACGACGGCGCCCTCCAGGCCGACGTACTGGCGCCACGGCGCCGTGACACCCGCCTCGACGGCCACGCGCGGCACGCCGGCGGGCAGCACGGCGCGGCGCCAGGCGGCGTCCTGCTGCTCGAAGGTGAAGCAGGACGGCATGGACACGACACGGGCGTTGACGCCTTGGCCTGCGAGTTGGCGCTGCGCCTGCACGGCCAGGTCCAGCTCCGAGCCGGTGGCGATGAGCACGAGCTGCAGCGGCTTGTCGGCCGCCTCGCGCACCAGCACATAGCCCCCGCGACGGATGGCGTCCAGCGTGTCCGCATCGCGCGCCTGGTGGGTCAGGTTCTGGCGCGACAGCACCAGCGCGGTGGGCGTGTGCCGGTGGCGCACGGCCGTCTGCCAGGCCACCAGCGTCTCGACGGCATCGCCCGGCCGCCACAGGTCCAGGTTGGGCACCAGGCGCAGTGTCGCGATCTGCTCGACGGGCTGGTGCGTGGGGCCGTCCTCGCCCAGGCCGATGGAATCGTGCGTGAAGACGTAGATGGGGTTGGTGCGCATCAGCGCGGCCATGCGGATGCCGTTGCGCGCGTACTCCGAGAACATCAGGAAGGTGCCGCAAAACGGGCGATAACCGCCGTGCAGCGCGATGCCGGTCTGGATGGCGACCATGGCGAACTCGCGCACGCCGTAGTGCAGGTAGTTGCCACCGGCGGCGGCCTTCTCGACCGAGCGGCAGCCCTTCCACTGCGTCAGGTTGGACGGCGCCAGGTCGGCCGAGCCGCCCAGCAGTTCGGGCAGCAGCGGGGCCAGCGCGGTGATGCTGTTCTGCGAGGCCTTGCGCGAGGCGACGGTCTCGGCCTTGGCGACGGCGGCGGCGAGCAGGGCAGAGGCCTGCGCGTCGAAGTTGGCGGGCAGATCACCACGCACGCGGCGTTCGAACTCGGCGGCGCGGGCCGGGTCGGCGGCGCGGTAGTTGGCCAGCACGGCTTCCCATTCGCGCTGGCGCGAGGCGCCACTGTCGCGGGCATCCAGCGGTGCGCGGGCTTCCTCGGGTACGACGAATGGGGCGTGCGGCCAGTTCAGCGCCTCGCGCACGGCCGCCACCTCGGCGGCGCCCAGCGGCGCGCCGTGCACGTCGTGGCCGCCGGCCTTGTTGGGCGAGCCGTGGCCGATCTGCGTCTTCGCGCAGATCAGCGTGGGCTTGCCGACGTCTTCTGTCGCAGCGTTCAGCGCCGCGTCGATGGCAGCGAAGTCGTGGCCGTCGACGTTGCGGATGACACGCCAGCCGTAGGCCTCGAAGCGGGCCGGCGTGTCGTCGCCGAACCAGCCCTTGACGTCGCCGTCGATGGAGATGCCGTTGTCGTCGTAGATGACGACGAGCTTGCCCAAGCCCCAGGTGGCGGCCAGCGAGCAAGCCTCGTGCGAGATGCCTTCCATCAGGCAGCCGTCGCCGACGAAGACGAAGCTGCGGTGGTCCACCAGCGCGTGGTCGGCGGTGTTGAACTCGGCGGCCAGCAGCTGCTCGGCCAGCGCCATGCCGACGGCGTTGGCCAGGCCCTGGCCCAGCGGGCCGGTGGTCGTCTCGACGCCCGGCGTCAGGCCCACCTCGGGGTGTCCGGGCGTCTTGCTGTGCATCTGGCGGAAGGCCTTCAGCTCTTCGATGGGCAGGTCGTAGCCGCTCAGGTGCAGCAGGCCGTAGAGCAGCATGGAGCCGTGGCCGTTGGACAGCACGAAGCGGTCGCGGCCGGGCCAGGTCGGGTCGGCCGGGTTGTGGCGCAGGTGGCGGCTCCACAGCACGGCGGCGATGTCGGCCATGCCCATGGGCATGCCGGGGTGGCCGGAGTTGGCCTGCTGCACCGCGTCGACGGCGAGCATGCGCAGCGCGTTGGCGGCGAGGGTGAGGTTCTGTGTCATGACTTAACCCTGCTGGCGCGAGCGGATCAATTGCTCAAGCGTCTCGGTGTCGGCAATGAATTGCGCAATGCCTTCGGTGAGCTTGTCGCGGGCCATCGCGTCGGCGGCCAGCGCGGCGTGGAACTGGCTTTCAGTCAGCGCGGCGGGCGCTGCTTCGAGCTGGCCTTCGTGCGGCTTCAGCCGGCGCTCGACCGGCGTCGTGGCCTGGCTCAGTTCGGCCAGCAGCGCGGGGCTGATGGTCATCAGGTCGCAGCCTGCCAGCGCAATGATCTGGCCGCTGTTGCGAAAGCTCGCCGCCATCACCTCGGTGGCGATGCCGTGGCGCTTGTAGTGGCGGTAGATCTCCTCGACGGAGCGCACGCCGGGGTCGTTGGGGCCGGCCATCGCGGCCTCGTTCCAGCTGTGGCCGGCGGTCTTCTTGAACCAGTCGTAGATGCGGCCCACGAAGGGCGAGATCAGCTGCACGCCGGCGTCCGCGCAAGCCTTGGCCTGGGCGAGGCAGAACAGCAGCGTCAGGTTGGTGTGGATGCCTTGCTGCTCCAGCTCGCGTGCGGCCTGGATGCCTTCCCACGTCGAGGCCAGCTTGATGAGCACACGGGCGCGCGGCACGCCGGCGGCGGCATACAGCTCGATGAGGCGMTTGGCGGTCGTGACCGAGGCGGCCGTGTCATGCGACAGGCGCGGGTCGATCTCGGTGGACACGCGGCCGGGCACGAGCTTGAGGATCTCGACGCCGAAGGCGACGAGCAGATGCTCGGTCACCGTTGTTGCCGATGCGCCAGGATTGGCGGCGACGGCCTGCTCCAGCAGCGCGCGGTAGCGCGGCTGCTGCACGGCCTTCAGCACCAGGGACGGATTGGTCGTCGCGTCCTGCGGCTTGAATTGCGCGAGCTGGTCGAAGTCGCCGGTATCGGCGACGACGGTGGTGTGTTGGCGGAGTAGGTCGAGGCTGTTCATTGGGCAAAGCGCGGCCCTGCCATCCGAAGACGGCATGAGCCTGTGGTGGTGAAGAAAGGAGTTAGACGAACTCGCTGCGCAGCGCGTCGTAGAGGCGCTTGAAGCGGGCGTGGCGGGGCTGCAATGCGGCAGCCAGCGCGGGATCGGGTTCGGCGACACGAGCGATGTCGGGCGTGCGGCAGACGTCGTCGACCTTGCCGCCCGTGGCCAGCCAGGCCAGGCGCGCGGCGCCGAGGGCGCCACCGGCTTCGGCACCGACGCCGTTGACGAGGCGCACGTTCAGCAGCGATGCGAGCAGCTTGGCCCACCATTCGCTGCGGGCACCGCCGCCGACCAGCCAGAGCTGCTCGGCGCTGCCGCCGCCGGCCTGCAGCGCCTGCCAGCCGTCCAGCAGCGCGAAGCCGACGCCTTCGAGCACGGCGTAGCCCATCTCGGCGGCGCCGTGTTCATGCGTGAGGCCGAAGAAAACGCCTTGCGCGTTGGCGTTGTTGTGCGGCGTGCGTTCACCGCTGAGGTAGGGCAGGAAGATGGGCGCCTGCTGGCGCTGCGTGTCGGTCAGCGCGGCGGCCTTGGCGATGAGGTCGGCCTCGCCGCCGGGCATGCCCAGCATCAGCGTGACCCAGCGCAGCGAGCTGGCGGCGCTGAGCACGACGCTCATCTGGTGCCAGGTGTCGGGCAGCGCATGGCAGAAGGCATGCACCGCGCGGGACGGGTTGGGGCTGAAGGCGGGGTTGCACAGGAAGATGACGCCCGACGTGCCCAGCGACAGGAAGCCGTCGCCGGGCTTGACGACGCCCATGCCGACGGCGCTGGACGCGTTGTCGCCGCCACCGCCCGCAATAGGGATGCCTGCGGGCAAGCCCCAGCGCGCGGCCAGCTCGGGCTTGAGCGTCGCGCTGGCTTCGCTGCCTTCGACGAGGCGGGGCATGTGAGCTTCTGTGAGGCCCGTCAGCGCGAGCGCCTCGGGCGACCAGCGGCGCTTGGCCACGTCCAGCCACAGCGTGCCGGCGGCGTCGCTCATCTCGCTGACGTACTCACCGCTGAGTTGCAGACGCAGCCAGTCCTTGGGCAGCAGCACCTTGGCGACCTGGGCGAACAGCGCGGCTTCGTGCTGGCGCATCCACGCCAGCTTGGGCGCGGTGAAGCCGGGCATGGCGAGGTTGCCGGTGATGTTGGGCAGCTCGGGGCAGGCGGTCATCATCTCGGCGCACTGCGGGCCGCTGCGGCCGTCGTTCCACAAGATGGCCGGGCGCAGCACCTTGCCGGCGGCGTCCAGCGTGACGGCGCCGTGCATCTGGCCCGACAGGCCGATGGCGCGCACCTGCGCGAGAGCAGCGCTGTGCTCAGTCTTCAGCTTGGCCATGCCGGCATCGAGCGCGGCCCACCAGGCGGCAGGGTCTTGCTCGCTCCACAGCGGTTGCGGGCGCTGCACGGTGAGCGCCACGCCCGTGGTGGTCACGATGTGGTGCTGCTCGTCAAGGAGCAGCAGCTTCAGCTCGGAGGTGCCGAGGTCGATGCCGAGGAACATGTTTGGTTGTCAGTGGTGTATTGCATTCGGGCCGAGCGCCGGGCCGCTCCCAAGCCGGCCCACCTGGCGATGTGCTTGCGGCTCAATGCCGCAAGCATCGCCGTCCCCTCGGGGGACCGACCGGACTCGCCCCGCGTTCAGCGAGGCGAGCTGGGCGAGGGGTCAACAGTCTCTAGACGAAGTTGTTGACGATGTTTTCCAGGCGCTCCTGGCGGCCCGAGAGCGGCAGCGGGGAGATGCCTTGCTCGTGCACGATCTTGGCCAGGTCATCCAGGCTGGCGCCGCCCGAGATCTTCTTGCCCAGGTCGCCTTCCCAACCGGCATAACGGTCCTTCAGCGCGGTTTCCAGCTGGCCGCTCTCGTACAGCGCGGCTGCACTCAGGAAGGCGCGAGCCATCGTGTCCATGCCGCCGATGTGGCCTTCGAGCTGGTCGGTCGGGTCGATGGACTGGCGGCGCACCTTGGCGTCGAAGTTGGTGCCGCCGGTCGTGAAGCCACCCGAGCGAATGATCTCCAGCATGGCGGGCACCAGGGCCGCGTGGTTGTTGGGGAACTGGTCGGTGTCCCAGCCCAGCTGCTCGTCGCCGCGGTTGGCGTCGATCGAGCCGAGGATGCCCAGCGCCGCAGCGGTGGCGACTTCGTGCTCGAAGCTGTGGCCGGCCAGAGTGGCGTGGTTCACTTCCAGGTTGACCTTGACTTCGTTCTCCAGGCCGTAGGTCTTCAGGAAACCGTAGACGGTGGCGCTGTCGTAGTCGTACTGGTGCTTGGTGGGCTCCTGCGGCTTGGGCTCGATGAGGATGGTGCCCTTGAAGCCGATCTTGTGCTTGTGCTCGACGACGGCGCTCAGGAAGCGGCCGTGGTTCGCCAGCTCGCGCTTCATGTCGGTGTTCAGCAGGGTCTCGTAGCCTTCACGGCCGCCCCACAGCACGTAGTTGGCGCCGCCCAGGCGGTGCGTCCACTCCAGCACGTGCTTCACCTGCGCCGCGGCGAAGGCGAAGACCTCCGGATCGGGGTTGGTGCCTGCGCCGCTCATGAAGCGCGGGTTGGAGAACAGGTTCGCCGTGCCCCACAGCAGGTCCACGCCGGTGTCCTGCATCTTCTTGCCGGCGGCTTCGAGCAGGCCGTCGAGGATGCGGTTCGATTCAGCCAGCGTCGCGCCTTCGGGGGCCACGTCGCGGTCATGGAAGCACCAGTAGGGCAGGCCCAGCTTGCCGAAGAAGTCGAAGGCGGCGTCGAGCTTGCCGTAGGCGGCCTTGACCGAGTCGGCTTCAGCGAACCAGTTGCGCTGGTGGGCGGTGGCGCCCAGGCCGAAGATGTCCTCACCCTTCCAGCAGAAGTTGTGCCAGTAGCAGACGGCCGGGCGCAGGTGCTCGGCCAGGGTCTTGCCGAGGACGACGCGCTTGGCGTCATACCAGCGGTAGGCGAAAGGGTTGGTGGACTGGGGGCCTTCGTACTTGACGACGGGAAGATCGGAATATGCGGTGCTCATGGCAAGGTCCTTACTGCGGGAAAGTGGATGGTGATGGATAAGGTTAGGCGGCCGTCGGCGCAACGCCAGCCTGCTGGCGGCGCTGGGCGAGTTCGTCGGACATCGTCAAGGTCGTCTGCTTGTTGAGCTTGTTGGCGATCAGGCTCAGCGTGCAGCCGGCGAACAGCCCGGCGACGACGAAGCTGGACATGATGCGATAGCCTTCGATGGCCTCGGGCGTGCTCGGTTGCATCGTGTCGTAGCCGAAGAGGCCGGCCATCAGCCAGAGGAAGCAGGCGGAGCCGAGGGCCAGGCCGGCCTTCAGCGAGAAGCCGATGGTGGCGAACACCATGCCGGTGAAGCGGCGGCCGGTCTGCCACTCGGAGTAGTCGGCCGCGTCGGCGTACATGGCCCACATGATGGCGCAGGTGGGCGCATAGACGATGGCGCCCAGCACCTGCAGGCCAACCATGGCCCAGGTGGCGGTTGGCGGCAGCAGATACATCGCGGCAGCCGTCAAGGTCGACAGGCCGAAGCAGGTGATGGCCACGGTGCGTTTGCCGAAGCGCGCCGACAGACCCACCGACAGCATGATGACGATGATGGTCGTCAGGAAGCCGGCCATGTTGACGATGCTGTTGAACACGTCAGCGACGTTGGAATTCGCCAGACCGTCGCGGGTGCCGTGCACGATGTAGCCCAGCGTGTCGGCCAGGCTGCCGGTGCCGGCTGGGTCCGGCGTCGTCAGGCCCAGCGAGGCAACGAAGTCGAACATCGCGGCCTTGTCGGCGTAGTGGTGATAGAAGTTGTAGTGGGCACCGCCGCGCAGGGCCAGCATCGCGAAGTGGAAGACCGTGTAGGCCACGAGGGCGATCCACGGGCCGTTCTTCAGCAGGTCGACGAAGTCCTGCTTGGGCGAGGAGTGTGTCTCGACGATGGGCTTGATGCGCTCCTTGGTCGTGAAGAAGGTGACCATGAAGAGCACCAGGCAGGCCACGGCCCAGATCGTCATGGTCATCTGCCAGCCGTAGGCGCGGTCATGCCCCTGCGCGAACTTGGCCACCAGCGGCAGCGTAAAGCCGCCGACGATGAACTGCGCCGCGTTGACCGACACGAAGCGGTAGGAGTTGAGCTTGGTGCGCTCGTTCAGGTCCGCCGTCATGACGCCGCCCAGGGCGGAATACGGCATGTTGTTCATCGAGTAGAGCGTCATCAGCAGCGTGTTGGTGATGCCTGCGTAGGCGACCACCATGGCGGTGCTCCAGCCCCAGCTCTTGTCGGGCGTGGTGTAGGCCAGGATCATGACGACGCACCAGGGCACCGAGGTCCAGAGCACCCAGGGGCGGAACTTGCCCCAACGGGTGGTGGTGCGGTCGGCCAGCACGCCCATGATGGGGTCGAACACGGCGTCCCACAGGCGCGGCCACAGCAGGATGGCTGCGGCCGTGCTGGCGGACAGGCCGAACACGTCCGTGTAGAAGTTCAGCTGGAACAGGATCATGGACATGAAGACAAGGTTCGCAGCCGCGTCGCCGCAGCTGTAACCCGCCTTTTCCATGAAGGAAAGGGGCTGGTGGGTGGTCATGTGTCTCCTCTTGTGGTTTTTGAGGTCGTCGTCGCCCGTTGAGGGTCTCGTTGGGATCAGGGCTTGGCTTCGTACGAGAGGTAGTCGAAGTCAGCCACAGTGCGGGTGCCGGCCATGTCCTGGCAGGCGATGCCGATGAAGTTGCCGGTGAAGCCGAAGCTGTTGGCGAAGCCGTTGATGAAGCGGGTCGCGAACTCGTCGCTCAGCATGGCCGCGTCCAGCGCCGGGCCGATGGCCTGCCAGCCCTGGCCATCCTGCCTGAAGGAGAACTGGTAGGTGTCGTGGCTGAACTCGACGGCCAGGTCCACCGGGCCGGCGGCCAGCGCCACCGGCGTGGCCGGGCCGCTGATGGCGCCGTCGCGGTTGACGGTCAGGTAGACGACGCGCGCGTTGCTGTCCGGGTCACGCGTGACGTGCAGGTAGGCGTGGTTGCGGGTGTTGTAGTAGGCGGTGAGGCCGGCCATCTGGTGGAAGCTGTCGGGCTCGAACTCCACACGGGTCTCGACGCGGCAGTTGAAGTGCTGCTGGCGGCGTGCGACCAGGCTCTGGTCGAACAGGCTCATCAGCGACTCGCGGCCCGTCAGGCGCAGGTGGCCGGGGCGGGCGGTCAGCGACGCCCAGCTCTCGTCGAAGGGCTTGCGCAGCGAGTTCAGGTGGCCGTTGAAGACGGTCGAGTCGAAGTCGTCACGCGCGGCTTCGGCGGGGAAGGGGTGCGGGGGCAGGTCGGGCAGCGCGATGTTGGCGCTGGGCTGCTGGCCATTGCCACCGACCACTTCGGGCCAGTCGTCGTCGCGCCAGTGCAGGCGCTGCAGCGCGGTCTCGCGGCCCAGCGGGCAATGCAGGCCGGCGTAGCCGCCACTCGGGTTGTTCTGGTGCGCGTTGGGGCCGGTCCACTCCAGCGGGCGACCGCAGAGGTGGGCCATGAACCATTCGCCCTTGCCTGTCTCGACCCAGCTGGCATGGCCGCTGCGCTGCAGGCCATCGGTGGGCTTTTGCCAGGCCGTCAGCAGCGGGTTGCCGGGCAGGGTCTCGTAGGGGCCGTCGAGCTTGCGCGAGCGGGCCAACGTCACGGCGTGTTCGTAGAAGGTGCCGCCTTCGGCCGTCAGCAGGTAGTACCAGCCGTTGCGCATGTACAGATGCGGGCCTTCGACGACACCCAGCTCGGTGCCGGCGTAGATGTTCTTGATCGGGCCGACGAGCTTCTTGGCTTCGTGGTCGTATTCCTGCAGCAGGATGCCGTTGAAGTGGTGCTTGCCCGGCCAGTGGATCCACTGCTGGTTGATGAGCCAATGCTTGCCATCGACGTCGTGGAACAGGCTGGGGTCGAAGCCCGAGCTGTTCAGGTAGATGGGCTCGCTCCACGGGCCATCGATGCTGGGCGCCGTGATGAGGTAGTTGTGCGTGTCCTTGAACGCGCCGATGGTGCTGCGCACATCGGTGTAGATCATCCAGAACTGGCCGTGCGAATAGGTCAGGCAGGGCGCCCAGACGCCGGCCGAGTCCGGGTGGCCGTTCAGGTCCAGCTGGCTGGTGCGCGTGACGGCGTAGCTGTGGTGGCGCCAGTTCACCAGGTCTTTGGAATGGTGGATGCGCACGCCGGGCCACCACTCGAAGGTGGAGGTGGCGATGTAGTAGTCGTCACCGCCTTCACCAGGAACGCGGCAGATGGACGGGTCGGCGTGGAAGCCCGGCAGGATGGGATTGGCAATCATCGTCAGAGGAGGCGTTCAGGCGAGGGTTGAAGCAGCAGGCCCGGCCCGGCATGGGGCCGGCCGGCGTGGAGGAGCAGGGCGCCGACGACACCCAGGCCGCTGGCAGCGGTCAGGGCCTGGGCGGCGCCGGAGAACTTGGCGGCCAGCGGCGGGAAGCGGCCCACGGCCGCGCCCACTCCACCGGCCATCACTCGTTCCGCCCGAGGGGGTTGGTAGCGCTAGCGAGCAGGCTCCGGGTATACCCCTGCCGCCGCAGCGACATCTGGGTGATTCCGGATGCTGTTTGTTTCAAGACGTTGTCTCCGAAGGAATAGCTGGCTTGATGCGTGATTGTGCCGGCTTGCGGGAATGAAATGTAGCGCTACCATTTGCATTCGCGCAAGCCGGGATTGCGTGGAAGAAGCACGCTGAATGGCGGGAGACAAGATGACGACGAGTTTCAAAGGGCTGGCCATGGCCTTGTTGCTGGCGCTGCTGCCCGCCTGGGCGCTGGCCGAGGACGGCCATGAGCTGTGGCTGCGCTACCGGCCGCTGGCTGGCCAGGCCAAGGCACAGGCCGGTGCGAGCGCCATCGTGCTGGCGGCGCACGCCTCGTCAACGACCCAGGCCGCCATCGCCGAGCTGCAGCGCGGCGTGGTCGGGATGACGGGACGTGAGCCCCCGCTCACGCCGAACGTCAAGCCCGGCGCGCTGGTGCTGGTGACGCGCTCCCAGGCGCCGGCCGGCCTCAACCTGGCCTGGGATGAACTCGGCCGCGAGGGCTATGCGCTGCGCCGCCTCAAGCTGCAAGGCCGGGACGTGACGGTCATTGCCGCCAACAGCGACGTTGGCCTGCTCTACGGCAGCTTTGCCTGGCTGCGCGCCGCCCAGACCGGCGCCGATCTGGCGCGGCTCGATCATCGCTCCGCGCCCAAGGTGGGCCTGCGCCTGCTCAACCACTGGGACAACCTGGACGGCCACGTCGAGCGCGGCTATTCGGGCGCGTCGCTGTGGGACTGGTGGAAGCTGCCCGACATCCTCGATGCGCGCTATGTCGACTACGCGCGCGCCAATGCCTCGCTGGGCATCAACGGCACGGTGCTGAACAACGTCAACTCCAAGGCCGACTCGCTGACCGCGCCGTATCTCGCCAAGGCGGCAGCGCTGGCCGGGGTGTTCCGGCCCTATGGCATCAAGGTCTATTTGTCGGCCCGTTTCTCGGCGCCGGTGGACCTTGGCGGCCTGAAGACGGCCGACCCGCTGGACCCGGCCGTGCGCGCCTGGTGGAAGGCCAAGGCGGACGAGATCTACAAGACCATCCCCGATTTCGGCGGCTTCCTCGTCAAGGCCAATTCCGAAGGTCAGCCCGGCCCGCAGGACTACGGCCGCAACCATGCCGACGGCGCCAACATGCTGGCCGAGGCGCTGGCGCCGCATGGCGGTGTCGTCATGTGGCGGGCGTTTGTCTACGCCGCCGATGCCAGCGACCGCGCCAAGCAGGCGTATGCCGAGTTCCAGCCGTTGGACGGCAAGTTCGCCGCCAACGTCATCGTGCAGGTCAAGAACGGCGCCATCGACTTTCAGCCGCGAGAGCCCTTCCATCCGTTGTTCGGCGCCATGCCCAAGACGCAGCTGGCGCTGGAGCTGCAGATCACCAAGGAATACCTCGGCTTCGCGACGCATCTGGTCCACCTCGGTCCGCTGTTCCAGGAGGTGCTGCAGACGGATGCCGGCCATGGTGCCAAGGTGGCCTCCGTCGTGAAGGCCATCGCCGGCGTGGCCAACGTCGGCCGGGACCGCAACTGGAGCGGCTCGCAGTTCGACCAGGCCAACTGGTACGCCTTCGGCCGCATGGCCTGGGACCCGGATCTGGCCTCTGCTGACGTTGCCCGCGACTGGGTGGCCCAGACCTTCACGACCCGCCCCGCCGCACGCGACGCCATCGTCGAGCTGATGCTGGCCTCGCGCGAAGCCGTCGTCGACTACATGACGCCGCTGGGCCTGCACCACCTGATGGACACCGGCCACCACTACGGGCCCGGCCCCTGGGTCAACAACCTGGAGCGCGCCGACTGGAACCCGACCTACTTCCACAAGGCCGGCCGCGACGGCATCGGTTTCGACCGCTCGCCCAGTGGCAGCAACGCCGTGGCCCAGTACGCGCCTTCGGTCGCCCGCCGCTTTGCCGACCCGCGCACGACGCCCCCCGAACTGTTGCTGTGGTTCCACCATCTACCGTGGGACTACGCCATGCCGTCCGGCCGCAGCCTGTGGGCCGAACTGATCGCCCGCTACGACCGCGGTGTGGCGACCGTGGACGACATGGGCCGCCGCTGGGCCGCGCTGAAGCCCGACATCGACCCCGAGCGCCATGCCGAGGTCACCGCCTATCTCGCCGTGCAGGCCCGCGAGGCGCGCTGGTGGCGCGATGCTTGCATTGCTTATTTCCAGTCGGTCTCGGCCCTGCCCTTGCCGGCGGGCACGCGGCCGCCGGAGAAGGACCTGGCGGCCTACAAGGCCTTGCGCTTCGGTTTCGCGCCGGGCCGTTGAAAAGGGTACCCCCATGGGCATGGTAGAGAATCACGACTTCGGCCGCACAGCGCTCGCCGGCCGCCAAAGAACAATGAAGACTCGAGGTGCAGATTGAAGCCAAACATGCGTCATGGGCGCAGCACCAAGGTGGCGACCATCGCCGACGTGGCGAGCCTTGCCGAGGTGTCGCCGATGACGGTGTCACGGGTCGTCAACGGGGAGCTGAACGTGCGCCCGGCCACCCGCGAGAAGGTGCAGGCGGCCATCGCCGCGCTGAACTACGTGCCCAACCAGGCGGCGCGCCGCCTGGCCGGCTCGGAGCCCATCCGCATCGGCATGCTCTACATCGACCCGACGGCGGGTTACCTCAATGAGTTCCTGATCGGCCTGTTGAACAAGGCCAGCCTGCGCCATGTGCAGCTGATCGTGCAGCGCTGCGATGCGGCGCGTGACGGCGAAGAGGCACCGGTGGCCGAGATGATCGCCAACGGCATCGACGGCCTGATCCTGCCCCCGCCCTTCTGCGACTCGCAGCCGCTGCTCAAGCTGGTCGCCGAGACCGACACGCCCGCCGTCGTCGTCTCCAGTGGCGTGCCGCCTGAAGCTGTCTGCGCGGTCGGCATCGACGACTACCAGGCCGCCTACGAGATGACGCGCCACCTGCTGAACCTGGGCCATCACCGCCTGGGCTTCATCATCGGCGACCCTTACCAGAGCAGCAGCTCGCGGCGCCTGGCGGGCTTCCATGGTGCGATGGCCGATGCCGGCCTCAACATCGCCGAGGAGGAGGTCGTCGCCCAGGGCATGTTCACCTACCGGTCGGGCCTGGACGCGGCTGAGTTCCTGCTGTCGCAGGAGCAGCGGCCCACGGCCATCTTCGCCAGCAACGACGACATGGCCGCGGCCACCGTCGCCATCGCCCATCGCATGGGCCTGGACGTGCCCAGCGACCTGACCGTCGTCGGCTTCGACGATGCGCCGCTGGCCACGACGATCTGGCCCGAACTCACCACCGTGCGCCAGCCCATCATGGAGATGGCCGGCGCGGCGGTGGACCTGCTGGTGCGCCACATCCGCGCGCGCCGCAATGGCGAGCCTCTGCCCTGCGAGCATGAGCTCCAAGATTTCGAGCTGGTCCGACGCCAGTCCGACGCCGCTCCCCGCCTGCGCCCGCCGATACGCCTGGGCGCCGGCAGCTGACCCGCGACGACACCTCCTTCGAGGCCCAATGCCGGGCCTGAAAAACCCATGCAAGAACTGACTGGACTGCGCTTCAAGCGCCTGCTGTTGACCGGTGCCGCCGGTGCCCTGGGGCGCATGCTGCGCCCGCGCATGAAGCGCTATTGCGAGACGCTGCGCGTGTCGGACCTGGCCACCATGGACCCGGCCGGCGAGGGCGAGGAAGTCGTCATCGCGCCGCTGGAAGACGAGGCGGCGATGTACGACCTGCTGGACGGTGTGGACGCCGTGCTGCATTTCGGCGGCGTCTCCATCGAGAAGCCCTTTGGCACCGTGCTGCCGGCCAACATCGTCGGCGCCTACAACCTCTACGAGGCCGCGCGCCGGCGGGGCACCAAGCGCATCGTCTTCGCCAGCTCCAACCACGTCACCGGCTTCTACGGTCAGGGCGAGACCATCCCGGCCCATGTCGTGCCGCGGCCGGACAGCTTCTACGGCCTGTCCAAGGCCTTCGGCGAGAACCTGGCGCAGTTCTACTTCGACCGCCATGGGCTGGAGACGGTTAGCATCCGCATCGGCTCCTGCCTGCCCGAGCCGCTGGACCGCCGCCATCTGTCGAGCTGGCTCAGCCACGACGACATGGAGCGCCTGCTCGTCGCCGCGCTGAGTGCGCCGGTCGTCGGCCACAGCATCGTCTACGGCGCCAGCGACAACCGCACGACCTGGTGGGACAACTCGCAGGGCAAACACGTGGGCTACCGCCCGCAGGACAGTTCCGAACCCTGGCGCGCAGCGGTTGAAGCCAAGCAGCCGCACATCGACCCGAGCCGCCCTGAGGCGCGCTACCAGGGCGGCGCCTTCGTCGTTCTTGGCCCCTTCGCGTTTGCCGGGCAAGACGGCGCATGAGCGGTCCGCGCATCCCCTTCCAGCCGGCGTCGCGCCTGCCCGACGCGGCGGTCGAGATCCTCGCCCCCGAGGGCCGTGAGCTGCGCCTGTTCTCGGCCTGCGTCGAGCAGCTCGCCACCGGTCTGCAGTGGGCCGAAGGCCCGGTGTGGTTCGGCGACGGCCGCTATCTGCTGATGTCGGACATCCCCAACGACCGCATCCTGCGCTGGGACGATTGCAGCGGCGCGGTCAGCGTGTTCCGCCAGCCCAGCGGCAATGCCAATGGCCATGCGCGCGACCTGCAAGGCCGGTTGATCTCGTGTGAGCACCTGGGCCGACGCATCACGCGCACGGAGCTTGACGGCCGCATCACCGTGCTGGCCGACCGCTTCGACGGCAAGCCGCTGAACTCGCCCAACGACATCGCCTGCGCGCCGGACGGCGCCGTCTGGTTCACCGACCCCGACTTCGGCATCCATGGCGACTGGGAAGGCGCGCCCGCCACGCCCGAGCAGCCGCATGGCGTCTACCGGATCGCCCCTGACACCGGTGACTTGCAGCGCGTGCTGGACGACCTGGCCGGTCCCAACGGCCTGGCATTCACGCCCGACGGCAGCCGCCTGCTGGTGGTCGAGAGTCGCGCCCAGCCCAACCGGCTGATCTGGAGCTACGCCGTCAATGGCGCGATCCTGAGCGACAAGCACCTGCTCATCGACGCCGACGGTTTTGGCGCCTTCGACGGCATCGCCGTCGACACCAAAGGCCGCGTCTGGTGCGGCTTTGGCAGCGGTGGCCAGCCGGGTGCGGACGCAGCGGCGCTGGACGGCGTGCGTGTCTACAGCGCAGAAGGCAAGCCGCTGGCCCACATCCACCTGCCCGAGCGCTGCGCCAACCTGTGCTTCGGCGGCGCCAAGGGCAACCGCCTCTTCATGGCCAGCAGCCATTCGCTGTATGCCCTTTACGTCAACGCACGCGGGGTGATCCGTTGAGCAACAGTGAACCCCGCGTCTCCGTGCGCGACTACGGCCGCCTGCCCGACGGCCGCGCCGTCCACGAATACCGCCTCGACAACGGCCGCGGCCTGGTGCTGACGGCGCTGGACTTGGGCGGCATCGTCACCGGCCTGTGGGTGCCGGATTTTTCGGGTCGGGCTGACAACGTTGTCTTGAGCCTGGCCAGCCTGGAGGCCTACCTGGCCGGCGCCGGCTCGCACCTGGGCGTCATCGCCGGGCGCTATGCCAACCGCATCGCCGGGGCGAGTTTTGAGCTCGACGGCCAGCGTCATCGGCTGGTCGCCAACGATGGCCCCAACTGCCTGCACGGAGGCCCGGCCGGCTTCGGCGCATCGTTGTGGCGCGGCCTGCCGCAGAAGCCCGGCGCGGACGGCAGCGTCAGTCTGCGGTTGGAACGCGCCAGCCCGGACGGCGAGATGGGCTTCCCCGGCACGCTGCAGGTCGCCGTGACCTACACGCTGCGTGCCGACATGAGCTGGCGTGTCGACTACGAGGCCACGAGCGACCGGGCCACCGTCGTCAACCTGACTTCGCATGCCTACTTCAACCTCGGCGGCGCCGAATCGGGGTCCGCGCTGGGCCACCGCCTCGCGCTGAACGCCAGCCGCTACACCGTGCCCGATGCGACCGGCGTCCCGCTGCGCCATGTGCCCGTCGAGGGCACGCCCTTCGACTTCCGCCGCGAGCGCACCATCGGCGCGGACGTGGGCTATGACCACAACTGGTTGCTCGACCACCCGCTGGACGGCGCGCTGCACGCCGCCGCCGGCCTGCGCGATCCGGCTTCGGGCCGCAGCATGCAGATCCTGACGACCGAGCCGGCCATCCAGTTCTACGCCGGCACCTGGCTGGGCGGCTCGCTCGCCGGCCCCGGTGGCACCCGCTACACGCGCGGCGCGGGCGTCTGCCTGGAGACCCAACACAACCCCGACTCGCCCAACCGCCCCGTCGGCCCCGACTGGCCCAGCACGGTGCTGCGGCCGGGCGAGGTGTTCCGCTCGACGACGCTTCATCGGTTTGGCAGCCTGCCCCCTGGCTGACGGGCGTCCTCGCTGCACGGTGGTGCATCTTTGCGATTGGGCCGCGCACTGATCGCGAGCAATCTCGCTGACTAGCCGGGCCTCAAGCCGTCTGGTCTCATGCGAGCGACGCGGCCTGCTTCTTGCGTAGCCCTGCGCGTCGGGCCACCGGCCCTCGCATTGGGAGCAGTCATGGCAGCCAGCAGCGATCAAGTGCCCGTTGTCGTCATCACGGGTGCGCACCCGCAGCTCTACAACCACGACCTGGCGCCCGTCGCTCCCGAAGGCCGAACCTGGGGCACGTTCAGCCTGTTCGCGATGTGGATGTCCGACGTCCACTCGGTCGGCGGCTACACCTTCGCCGCAAGCCTGTTCTTTMTCGGCTTGGCCGGGTGGCAGGTGTTGCTGTCGATGGTGGTCGGCATCACCATCGTCTATTTCCTGATGAATCTGGTGGGGCGGCCGTCGCAGAAGTACGGCATCCCGTTCCCGGTGTTCGCGCGCGTGTCCTTCGGCGTGATGGGCGCCAATCTCGCGGCTATCGTGCGGGGCATCGTTGGCATCGTCTGGTACGGCGTGCAGACCTATTTCGCCTCCAAGGCGGTGGAGGTGCTGGTCATCACGCTGGTGCCCGCAGCCGCTGACTTCACCCACAACAACGTCTTCGGCCTGTCGACGCTCGGGTGGGCGAGCTTCCTCTTCATGTGGTTCTTCCAGCTCGTGATCTTCTTGTCGGGCATGGAGACCATCCGCAAGTTCATCGACTTCTGCGGCCCCATCGTCTACCTGGTGATGTTCGTGCTGGCCGGCTGGATGATCTCCCAGACCGGCATGGACAGCTTCTCGATGAAGCTGTCGGACAAGACATACACCGGTCTCGAATCCATCGGCCTGATGGCCAATGCAGCGATGTTGATCGTGGCCTACTTCGCCGCGCTGCTGCTCAACTTCGGCGACTTCTCTCGCTTCGCCAAGAGCGAGTCGGCCATGAAGCGAGGCAACTTCTGGGGCCTGCCGGTGAACTTCATCCTGTTCGCCATCATCACCGTCATCGTCACCGGCGGATCGATGAAGGTGTTCGGCTCGGCCATCATGGACCCGGTGCTCATCGTCGAGAAGATCAACAACCCGATTGCGACCATCGTCGGCTCCATCACCTTCATCGTCGCGACGATGGGCATCAACATCGTCGCCAACTTCGTCTCACCGGCCTACGACATCGCCAACCTCGCACCGCAGAAGATCAACTTCAAGATGGGCGGCCTGATCACGTCCATCCTGTCGGTGCTGGTGTGCCCCTGGCTGTTCGTGTCGAGCCCGCATGCGATCACGGTCTTCGTCAGCATCTTCGGGGCGGTTCTGGGGCCGATGTTCGGCATCATGGTGGCTGACTACTACCTCGTGAAGCGCGAGACCATCGTCCTCAAGGACCTCTACACGATGGCGCCGGAAGGCTCGCTGCACTTCGATGGCGGCTGGAACCGCAAGGCGCTCTTCGCCCTGGCGGTGTCGGGCGCCCTGTCCATCGGCCTGTCGCTTGCCGGGGCGTTCGGGCTGATGTTCAACGTGGGTGACTGGGGTTGGCTGATCGGCTCGACCTCGGGTGCCGTCGTCTATTTCCTGATCAGCCGGATGGTGGCTCCGACGGTTCGGGTGCCCGCCCGCGCATAGCCAGAAACGCAGCCCGGTCAGGAAAGGATGAGGTACTCGGGATAGCGTTGCTGGATCTCGTCCACCGAAGCCAGCGTGCCGGACAGGTGCTCCCGCACGGCCTGTGTTGCTGCTTCGGCATCGCCCGAGTCGATGGCGTTCAGGATGGCCTCGTGCTCGTCCAGGATGGACTCCGTCTTGCCTGTAAATGGGGAGTGCAACAGCCGCAGGCGGTCCACATGGCCCGACATGCGCACGACCACCGACCACAGCCGCGGCAGGCCCGCGGCGACGTACATGAGTCGGTGGAACTCCTTGTCGGCGGCGATGAAGCCGAGGAAGTCCTTCTTTTCAGCGAGATCGGCCTGGCGTGACAACTGTGTGCGCAGCTCGGTGATGACCGCCGCGTCGTGCGCGACGGCCAGTTGGCGCGCAATCTCGATCTCGATGGAGCGGCGCAGGAAATGCGCCTCGCGGGCCGCCGGCACGTCGATCCGGCTGACCTGGGTCGTGTACTGGGCGCGGATGATGACCAGGCCTTCTTCACTGAGCCGGATGAGCGCGTCGCGCACGGGCGTCTGGCTGACGCCGAAGCGCTGCGCCAGCTCGCCGCGGTCGAGGGCGATGCCGGGCGCCAACTCCATTGAAATGATGGCGGCTCTGAGCGCTTCGACGACCTGGGGTGCTGCGTGGCGGGTGGGGTCTAGGGTGAAATTCATCTCGGGCATGAAGTCGATTTTTGTCACTGATGCGCTAATGCACTAGAGCGTTAATGCCTACGCGCGCAGCTTGCTCCCTGCTTTCCTGCCTGGGATTCGCGGCGGGCGAGCCCTGTCAAAAAAACGGCGGCTCCGCACAGGGCGGGCCGCCGTAAGAGACAGGACGCCCACCAGCCCGGGCGTCCGACCAGAGATTCAGATCTGTAGGCGCTGCAGGCGCAAGTGCTTGAGCAGAGCCTGCACGGGCCCGAGCGTCAGGCCCGGCGCGTTGCGCGTGACCTCCAGGTCAACGAGTTCGCCGCCACGCACCGCCGCCAGGGCGGGGCCGGCGACGTCCTGGCGCCATACGCGGCCCAACAGAACAACGCTGGCGGTGTCGGCCGGCAGGCCCGTCGGCGGGAAGGCGTTGCTGTTCTGCATCTTTGGAAGCCACGGCTGATGCGCATCATTGTGAGCGCTACCGAGTGTTCTGCCAAGGCGTGATAACCACTTGTGAGACCGTCGGATGTTGCACTAATACATTAGTACACACCCTGGTTGACTGCGTGGGTGCGTGGCCGTAAATTGGAAATGAGCGCGCTACCATTTTGGCGCGCCTATAGATCATCTGGCTCGCATCCGCAGGCTCAGAACAACAGAGGAGACAACAGACATGAACACGACTTTTTCGTCGCCGAACCGTCGCACTCGCGCCGGCCAGCTGGTCCTGGGGACCACGCTGCTGGCCGGCCTGATCGCGCAGGCCTATGCGCAGACGGCGCCGGCAGCACCGGCAGCACCGGCAGCATCGGCACAGCAACTGGATACGGTCGTTGTGACCGGCATCCGCAGCTCCTTGGCTGCCTCGGCGCTGTCGAAGCGCGAGAACATCGGCCTGTCGGATTCGATCCATGCCGAAGACATCGGCAAGTTCCCGGACAACAACCTCGCCGAGTCGATCTCGCGCATTCCAGGCGTCCAGGTGAACCGCGACGTGACCGGTGAGGGCCTGAACATCCAGGTCCGTGGCCTCGGTTCCAACTTCACGCGCATCCTGATGAACGGTAACCCCGTCGCATCGGCCTCCACGAGCTTCAGCAGTGCCGGTAGCGCCAACCGCGAAGTCGACCTGGACTTCATGCCGGGCGACCTGTTCTCGCGCATCACCGTGTCCAAGAGTCCCACGGCAGCGATGCTGGAAGGCGGTGTGGCAGGCGTCGTGAACATGCGCAACGCCCGCCCGTTCGATAAGGCCGGCACGCGCGGCACCGTCAAGCTGCAACTGGCCAAGAACGATCCCGCGCCCGATCCCAGCACGCGCGGCACGGCGCTCTACAGCACGACCTTCGGCGGCACCTTTGGCGTGCTGGCCGGCGTGTCCTTCGCCCGCAACAAGATCACCACGCGCGGCTTCGAAGACGGTACCGACTGGGTCACACCCCGTCTGACCAACCCTTTGCAGACCGGCGCCGGTACATCAACCACCAACGGTGCCTGGGGCATCCCGACGACTGTGCCCGCCGCGGCCGCCGGCACCTATGGTTCGACGACATTGGCAGCCGGCCAGTCCGTCGATATGGCGCTGCTGAAACAGCTGAACCCCAACGCCACGATCCAGCAACTGGACAACGGCTACATGCCGCGCCTGCCGCGCCCGGTGAACTTCTCGGGTGAGCGCAACCGTAACAACGGCTTGCTGAGCTTCGAGTTCCGCCCGACCGACGATTTCGATGCCTACCTTGACTTGCTGACTGGCAGCAAGACCAGCAAGCAGGAGCGGGTCGACTTCGACATCAACGTCCGCAACAGCGCCGTCATCCCTTCGGCGATGACCTACAACCGCAGCGACTGCGCGGTCTACTGCTTCGTGACGGGTGGCACCCTCCTCAACGGCACCGGCTTCCTCGAATACCGCAGGATGGACGAGAAGAGCAGCTTCACGTCGGTGAACCCGGGCTTCGAATGGCGTATCTCGGACAAGTGGACGTTGGACGCTCAGGCCAATCAGGCCAGCAGCCGTTTCAGCCGCCTCGCACCCACGCTCCTGGTCCCAACAGACGCGGCCAAGCCGTTCACGGTGAGCATCGGCTCCAACGCCAACTTCCCGGTCTACACGCCCAACGGGTTCGACCCGAACAGCCCGGCCGGCTACACCTGGGACCACCACGGCAACGCGACGGGCGCCCAGATCAGCATCAATCGCGAAGACCGCCTGATCAAGACGAGGGGTGCACGCTGGAATCTGGCCTGGGGTGACGAGAGCCTGACCATCAAGGGCGGCATGGCCTATGACACCTACCACCGCACGATCAAGCCAGTCACCGATGATGGCCGTCTGCAGAACGTCGTCTGCGGCGGCAACCTGAACGTCCGCATGTTCTCGCCCAACACCACCAACCCGAATGGCTGCGCGATCATTCCGATCACGGCCAACCCGGCGACGCAGTACCCTGGCTACGGCCAGGGCGCGACGGCTGGCGGCCCCGCGCTGGCCTATCAGGGCTCGGCCGTGCCGGACATTTCCAAGTACCTGGTGCCCGGCCCCAACGGCTTCGTGGTCATTGACTGGAATCGCTTCGCTGGAGCTACCGGCTACGACAACATCACTGCCAACATGGCGCAGAGCGCGGGCAGCAACGCCCTCAGCGGTGCGGCTCCGCAGGACTTCGGTGAAAACGTCTTCGGCAGTTACATCGAGGTGGCCGGCCAGACGCGCATCTTCGACCGCCTGCTGCGCTATGACGTGGGCCTGCGTCGCGCGCACACGATGCAGACTGTCGGCGCGTTCACCGGCAACGTCGTCGATCCGCGCAGTGCAGGCCAGACCAACGGTGGCCTGTACCCCTTTCTCGTCACGGAGACGACAGGCCGGACGTCATACAGCAACAACCTGCCCAGCGGCACGCTGGCCTATAACCTGGCCGACGACATGATCATCCGCGCGGCGGCTTCGAAGGCCATCACCCGGGCTGACCCCAAGGCGCTGCAGCCGCTGAGGGCTTCGTCGAATGACGTGGCACTGTCGAATGCCAACGCCACCAACCCGGGGCTGAAGCCCTTCGAGTCCAAGAACATGGACCTGGGCTGGGAGTGGTACACGGACAAGAAGGGCAGCTATGTCGCTGCGGCCTATTTCGAGAAGAAGATCAAGAACTTCCCGCGCACTGTCGTGCGCCAGATGACGCTGTCGCAGATCCGCCAAGAGTTCGGTGCCGACTCGCTGCAGTACGCGGCGGGCAGCGCGATCGACCTGGCAGTGATTGCGGCCGGTGGCCCCGACAAGTTCAACATTCCGCTGTCGCAGCCGGTCAACACGGCTGACATCATGAAGTTGAAGGGCTGGGAATTGAGCTGGGCGCAGTCGTTGGACCGCTTCCTGCCAATTAACGGCTTTGGCTTCTATGCCAATTACACCCGCAGCAAGCAGGACGCAGGTACCAGTGGCCAGGTGCCGGTTGGCGCTGCGCCCTATACGGCCAACCTGACCGTGTACTTCGAAAACAGCCGCGGCTCCATCCGCCTGAGCAACAGCTACCAGGCCCGGACGCCGTTTGAGTCGAAGAACACGGATTCCATCCCGGCAGGCACCATGTTCAAGTACAACAAGGCCTACTACCAGGCGGACCTCTCGACCCGTCTCGAAATTGGCGACTGGGTGGGCTGGAAGAAGGGCGTGTCGCTCAACTTCGACGTTGCCAACCTGAACAAGGCCACGCAGAAGTCCTACATCCAGGAAGAGCTTGCCGTGCGTGGTTACTTTGACCCGGGCCGTACCTACCAGCTGACCGGTCAGATGAAGTTCTGAGCAAAGGCAGTCAGCCACCGGTGCAGCGCGCCGGTGAGCTGCTGCTGGCCCTTTTTTCGGGCCGCCCAAAACAAGAAGGGAGCGCATTGCGCTCCCTTCTTTCATTGTGCGCCCAGCATGGGCGCACTCGCCCGACTCGATTGCGACGCCGGGTTCAGCGCGCTGCGCTGCAGCGCTTGTCCAGCCACTCCACCGGGAAGGCATCGGCCATGGCCTGATAGCCGGCCATCGATGGGTGCAGGCCGTCGTTGTCGACCTCGCGTTTCAGGTGCGAGGGGCGGGCCGGGTCGCGCGTGAGGGCGTCGAAGTCCACCACGCCGTCGAAGCGGCCGGGCTGGCGAATCCAGGTGTTCAGCGACTGGCGGTCGACCTCGTTCTCCGCTTGGGGCTGGTAGTAGCCGCTGCCGCCATAGGGCATGACGGTGGCCACGAACAGGCAGACGCCTCGTTCGCGCGCCTGCGCTGCCAGCGTGCTCAGGCCCTTTTGCRGATCGGCCAGCAAGGTGGCGCGGGACTCGGGCGTCGTCGCGCGCTGGCGGTGGCTGGTGCCCAGGTCGTTCACGCCCTCCAGCAGCACGACATGCGTGACGCCACTGCGCGCCAGCGCGTCGCGGTCAAAACGGTCCATCACGCGCGGCCCCAGGCCGTCATTCAGGATGCGGTTGCCGCCGATGCCGGTGTTGACCACGGCGGCCGTGCGTCCCTGGGCGACCAGGCGGCGGGTGAGGGCGTCGGTCCAGCGCTGGTAGCTGCCGGCCGTCACGCCGTAGCCGTCGGTGATGGAGTCGCCGATGGCAACAAGCACCGGCTGCGACGCGCTGCCTGCGACGTCCACGGCAGCCAGATGCCACCAGCCATCCTTGGCCGTCGCGTCGGCCCAGTCGGTGCTGTCCGCGCGGTTGCCCGGCAGCGTCCAACTGCTGATGCGCGAGCCGGGGTGAGCCGTGGCCAGCGCCGGTGCCGAGACGACGTGCATCTGCACCGCCACGTCAGCCACCCTGGGCAGCGCCAGCGCGACCGGATCGCTCCAGACCTCGGCGCCGGGCGCCACGCTCAGCTCGCGCCGGCCCTGAAAGCTCAGCGGCTTGAGGCTGCCGGCCAGCAACTGCGGCCGCCCGCCCTCGGTGCCGGGCTGCAGCAGCGCCACGCTGGCGGCATCCAGCACCAGCGGCTCACGCCCGAACAGGTTGCTGACGCGCACCCGCAGCGTCGCTCCGGCCGCCGTGGTGCGCACGACCTGGCGCAGGCTCACGTCGCGCAGCGGCGCCGTGCCTGCCGCGGGTGCCTGCGCCAACTGGGCGCTGCCCCAGGTGGCCAGCCAGTCGGTGCTGGCCGGCGCGCGTGGCACCTGGCCGCAGCCGGCCAGCAGCAGGGTGGCGAACAGGCTCAAAGGCCAGCGGGGGAGGGGCTTCTTCATGGCGCGTCCGTGCAGATGAGGGCGCAAATGATATCGCTACCAATTGACACACCACCCCGGGAAGACGCTTGTCAGGCTGGATCGAAGTACTGTATAAATAAACAGCCATCAAACCAAGGCCACCGACATGCCCAGCCAGTATCGCCAGAACTACATCCCCAACCGCCCGCTGCCGCGCTGGCTGCAGCGCCTCATCAACTGGCTGTGATCGCGCCGCGCGCCTCAGCACTTTTTGGGGTGCATCAGTCGTGCGATGACGCTGCCGCCCGGGCCGGTGTGGGCCCGTGATGCCAGCCCGGCTTCGTCAGGCGGCGCGGTCCTCTGCGACTGCAACGGCGGAAGCGGCGGCCTGCTCGGTGTTGTGGGGCGAGGTTGCAAATTCTTGCTGCAGGCGTTGCAGCAGATCTTCGCGGTCCGGCAGCGGCGCGCCGCAGGAGATGCGAGAGGCGATGGCGCGGTCCAGCGCCCCCTCCAGGCCATTGCACTGCACCGAGTAAGAGGTGTGGTGCGGCTGACCCTGGCGGTCGGTCCAGGTGGCGACGACGCGCAGCACCGGCCCGCAGCTGCGCATGGCCCATTCAAATCGGATGCCTGCCGTGCGCGTGCGGCTGCGGCGCATCAGGCGGCCCATGGTGCTGCCGCCGGGGCGGCGCTGGCGCTCGGGCTCGCTGCTGAAAGCGTCGTTCAGCCTGGGGGCGATGCCCGCCGGGCGCGACGGTTCGTAACGATGGGTCGTTGCGGCGGTTGCGCCGGTGGAGAGACCTTCAAAAGCCATGGCATGACTCCTTGACTGCAATGAATGGAAGTAGACCCAGCGTCATGGCAAGTGGCGTTCCAGCCCCCGGCCTCAGAGCAGCGGCTCGATGAGGCGCGCCAGGCTTTCCAGCAGCCGCGGGCCCAGACCGCGCCGCGCCCAGCTGGCGGCCTCGATGCGTTGGGACGCAGCCAGGTCACGGCTGAACAGCGCCTGCATCTGGTCACCAAAGTCGTCGCCCAGCACGATGACGTCGATCTCGTTGTTGCCGACGATGCTGCGCCAGTCCAGGTTGCTGGAACCGACGCTGGAGAGCACCCCGTCGATGACGGCCGTCTTGGCGTGCATGACGACCTGCGACATCTCGTGGATCTGAACGCCTGCCTCCAGCAACTGCGCATAGCGCGCGCGGGCGGCGTGCAGCACCATCTTCACGTCGCTGCGCCCCGGCAGCACGAGGGAAACGGCGACACCGCGGCGAGCCGCGTCGCACAGGGCATCGATGAGCTCGGGCCCGGGTGCGAAATAGGCCATCGTCAGCTGCACGCTGCGCTGGGAGGCGGTGATGCCCTTCAGCAGCGCGGTGTAGGTCGGGTTGATGCCGTTCTCGGGGTCGCCCGCCACCAGCTTGACGACGCGCTGGCCCGGCGTGGCCACGCGCGGTGCGGGCGCCGGCGGCAGCTCGCCTGCGCAGCCCTGGCGCGCCCAGGATTCGCGGAACACCACCGCCAGCGCCGACACCACTGGCCCGCGCAATTCGACTTGCGTGTCGCGCCAGCCCTGGCGGTCGGCGTCGTCGGCTGGGCGCTGCTTGCGGCGCGCGTTGCTGAAGGAGCCTGAGCCCTCGGCGTAGACGTTGCTGAGATTGATGCCGCCAGTGAAGGCGACGTCGCTGTCCACCGCCAGCATCTTGCGGTGGTTGCGCTGCAGCAGGCCCCAGTGGCCGGGCCGCTCCAGCGGGTTGACCGGGTTGAAGGCGCAGACCGCCACGCCACCGCTGCGCAGCTTGTCGAAGAAGGCGCGCTCGGTGCCCATCGAGCCGACGCTGTCGTACAGCATCGCCACGTTGACGCCCTCGGCGGCCTTGCGGATCAGCAGCTCGGCCACCTCGGCCGCCACGCCCTCGTCCTCGACGATGTAGAACTCCACCAGGATGCGATGGCGCGCCGCGGCAATGGCGGTCTTCATCGCGGCGAAGGTGGCGGGCCCGTCGACCAGCAAGCGGGCCGCGTTGCCGCGCAGCAGCCGGTTGTCCCCTTGGGCCGCCAGCACGCCGAGGTGCCGCTCGAACAACACGGCATTGCCTTCGGCGCCTACACGGGCCAGGTCGCTCGCCTCGGTGGCCACGCTGACGGCTCCGTCGCGGCCCACCAGCGTGACACGGTCGGCCACCGGCTGGGACGGCGTTGGCAGGGGTTGAGCCTGGGCCGGGCGGTCGCGCGACTGCAGGCTGCCGCATGCCGCCATGCCGGCCAGCACGCAGAGCCCGGCCAACATCCCTACCCAGCTGGCATGGCGCCGGCTCCGAGCTTGCTTCATGAGGTCCTGAAAGTTGTCAGCGCAAGTCGCTGCAAGTCTCAAACCGCAAGAGACGTGCCGCTGGCGTCAGGACGAGGGTTTGTCGCGTGGTTCGGGTGTGGGCGGCACCGTGGGCTCGGGCGGCTCGCCGAGGCTGGCGCCGGGGTCTTCCTCGCCGGCAGCGGAGTCGTCGTCGGGGTGGACATCCGGCAAATGAGGCGCCTGTGGCCTGCTGCCTGCAGGCGGCTGCGAAAAAGCTGCGGCAAATCCTGCCGACTTGTGTGGCGATGTCATGGCATGCGCGCCGAGGGGCTCACCGTGCTGGCCGCATGCTCGGCGGGCAGAGGCCGCCCGCCTTCGCCTTCCCAGGTTTGCACCTCCTCCGGTGCGCGGGCGCTGCGTGCCAAGCGGCGCCGGTGGTGCCGGGCGCCGCAGGCGCGCCAGGCCAGCGCCAGCAGGGCGCCGAGTGCGAGCAATTCAACGAGCCGCGAAGGCGCGTGATCACCCGCGCGATGAGCGTCGAAAGGGTTCATGATGTGTTCACAGCCTGACGTGTCATGTCAAGGCGGGCAGCAAGGGGCATGCCTGTTACACGCTCAGCTGCGCGCAGATGGCATTTGCGGCGCGCAGATGTGATGACAATGGCGGTCCGCTGCAACGCGGATGCCAACCGGAAAGGAACCGACGCCGATGCCCCATGCCCTGGTGGTGGATGACGATCACGATTCAGCCGCTTCCCTGCGTGCGCTGATCGCTGGAGAGCAGTTCACGGTCGCCGTTGCACATAACCTTCGGGATGCACGGCGTCAGATCTCGCTGCAGCAGCCCGACATCATCTTGCTGGATCTGCGCCTGCCTGATGGCAATGGCATGGACCTGCTGGCCGACCCCAAGCTGGTGGCCAACTCCGAAGTCGTGCTTTGCACGGGCCACGCCAACCTCGAGACCTCCATCCAGGCGCTGCGTCTGGGGGCCGCCGACTACCTCGTCAAGCCCGTCAACCTCAAGCAGTTGCAGGGCGTGCTGTCGCGCATCATGAAGCCGGCGGCGCTGCAGGCCGAGGTCGAGGACCTGACGGCCAACCTGGCGGACTCCGGCCACTTCGGCCTGCTGTGGGGCCGCAGCGCGCCCATGCAGCGCATCTACCAGCAGATCTCGCGCGTGGCCGGCACCAGCGTGTCGGTGTTCATCACGGGCGAGTCGGGCACCGGCAAGGAGGTCGTCGCGCAGACCGTGCACGACCTCAGCCGCCGCCGCAGGCAACCCTTCCTGGCGGTGAACTGCGGCGCCATCAGCCCCAACCTGATCGAGAGCGAAATCTTCGGCCACGAGAAGGGCAGCTTCACCGGCGCGGAGCGCCAGCACCAGGGCTTCTTCGAGCGCGCCAGCGGCGGCACGCTGTTCCTGGACGAAATCACCGAGATGCCGCTGGAGCTGCAGGTCAAGCTGCTGCGGGTGCTGGAGACCGGGCGTTTCATGCGCGTGGGCAGCACCACCAGCCAGGAGACCGACGTGCGCATCATCGCGGCCACCAACCGCTCGCCCTACCAGGCGGTGGCTTCGGCCAAGCTGCGCGAGGACCTGTTCTACCGCCTCAACATCTTCCCCATCGAGCTGCCGCCGCTGCGCGACCGCGCGGCCGACATTCCGCTGCTGGCCAACCATTTCCTGGCCGCCATCTGCGAGCAGGAGGGTGCCGTGCGCCGCTTCGCGCCGGCGGCACTGGCGGCGCTGGCCGAGTACCCCTGGCCCGGCAATGTGCGTGAACTGCGCAACGCCGTGCAGCGCGCCTACGTGATGGCCCAGGACGAGTTCATCGACGAGACCTGGCTGCCCACCGGCACAGGCGGCGCAGGGCTGGCCTCGGGCTGGAGCTCGCCAGAGGGCGCCAGTCCTTCCGCCGCCCTCGCGTCGCCCGTCGCGCGCGCGCCTGTGGCCGACCCGGTGCCCAGCATCACCCTGCCCATTGGCTCCAGCGTGGCCGAGGCCGAGCGCATGCTGATGCTGGCCACCTTGCGTCATTTCAACCACCACAAGGAGCGCACGGCGGCAGCGCTGGGCATCAGCCTCAAGACGCTCTACAACCGGTTGAAGGAATACGCCGCCGAAGGCGCCGGGGTCGAGCGGCCCGAGCGGCCCGTGCAGGAGTAGGGCCTGCCGCCGTAGCGTTAACAGGCCCTGGGCCCGCCAATTGCCTTGAGCTGACGTCCTCAACTTTTCTGGAGTCAGCACCATGGGTCATTCCGATATCTACGCCACCGCGACCGAAGCATCCCGTCAAGGCTTGCAGAAGGTCGAAGGCGCCGCGCGCCGCGGATTCGATCAACTGGCGGACGGCGTCGACCGTGTGCGCACGCAGGTCGCGCGCGCATCGGACCGTACAGTCGGCTACGTGCACGACGCGCCTGTGCGCTCGGCACTCGTGGTGCTGGCAGCCGGCACGCTGGTGTACGCGCTGGTGCGCGCGTTGAGCCGCAACCGCTGAGTGCCTTGAGCTGCAGTGCGGCTGGAACTGGGCGGTTCAGCCCGGCCGCACCGCCGCCACGGCGCCGGGCGGCGACGGCTGCCTGACTGGCGTGGCCCGCCGCCCGAGCAGGGCGGTGTATCGCTGCGTCAGCGCCCGCATGACGTGGGGCCAGTCCTGCGCCTGAGCGCGGGCCAGGGCAGTGCGGCGCAGCGTGGCGTTGTTACCGGCCAGGCTGGCATCGACTGCCTCGGCCCAGAGCCGGGGCAGTGGCTGCGGCACCAGCAGGCCGGCGTCCTTTGCCAGCTCGGCCAGGGCGCCTGAGTCGGCCGCGACCACCGGCGTGCCGCAGGCCATGGCCTGCAGCGCACCCAGGCCGAAGGCTTCCTGGTCGCCGGCGTCCACGTAGGCATCGGCGCTGGCCACCATGCGTGCCAGTGCGCGGCCGTCGTGCTCAGGCGGCAGTACCAGCACCTGCTTGCCTGTGGGCGGGCATGGCCCGCTGCCCACAGCCACGAGCAGGTGGCCGGGGCCCAGCAGACGCACGGCGTCCGCCAGCAATGGCAGATTCTTCCCGGCGGCAAAACGGCTGGTGCAGATGATCAGCCGGGTCTCGGCGCCGAGGCCATGCGTGCGGCACAGCTCGGCCGCCCAAGCGTCGTCGCGCGCCTGCGGCGTGAACACCGAGCAATCCACCCCCAGCGGCTGCACGGCCACGCGCGGCACCCCCCAGGCCTGCAGGCGTTCGGCCATGCTGCGGCTGGGCGCCAGCACGGCGTCGAAACGACGGTAGAGGCCGACAAGGTAGCTCCGCGCCAGACGCTCCGCGGCCAGGCCCACGCGGCCCTGGCGAGGGCCGCCAGCCAAGCGTGCGGCCAGCGTCGGCAGGTCGCTGTGGCAGAAGGCCACGGCCGGCACCTGCAGCCGCTGCGCGGTAGCCAGCGCCGCCCAGGCGAGCGTGCAGGGGTCGGAAGCCTCGATGACGTCGGGCGCCAGGAAATACATCTGCCGTTCGGCGCGCGAGCGGCCCAGCGCGACGCGGCCGCCGCCGTGCGGCACGGCCAAGCCGCCGCAGTCGATCAAGCCGCTGGCCTGGGCGCCCGGCGCGACGATGGAGTGCCGCCAACCCAGCGCGCGCAGCCGGTCGTGCTTGGCCATCAGCACGCGCCGCACACCGCTGGTAGGCCCCCAGAACGTTGACACATCCAGCAGATGCGGCGCCCGAGGTCCGAGCGATGGCGTGGTGTGTTCCATCCGGGCGCCTGGGCAATCGACGTGCCTGATTGCCCGGTTTTCCGGCATGCGTCCTGCTTCGGCGCGGCATGCTCTCCACAACCATCTCCGCGCGCCAGGCCGGCCTGCGCTGGACCAGCGACACGCAGCCCGGCCTGACACGCCGGGCAGGCCGCAACGGTTTCCAGTACGTCGACGCGCGCGGTCGCCGTGTGAAGGACGAGGCCACGCTGGCGCGTGTCCGCCTGCTTGCCATCCCGCCGGCCTGGGTCGACGTGTGGATCAGCCCGCTGGCCGACAGCCATCTGCAGGCCACCGGCCGCGATGCGCGCGGGCGCAAGCAGTACCGCTATCACGCCGACTGGCAGGCCGGCCGGGGCCAGACCAAGTTCGACAGCCTGCGCCGCTTTGGCGCCGTGCTGCCGCGCTTGCGTCGGCGCGTGCAGCAGGCGCTCGCCGGCCCCGATGAGCCCACACGCGAGCGTGTGCTGGCGGCGCTGGTGCGACTGCTGGACACGACCTGGCTGCGCATCGGCAACGCCAGCTACGCACGCGAGAACGGCTCCTACGGCCTGTCCACGCTGCGCAACCGGCATGCCGGCGTGAAAGGCGATCAGATCGAGCTGTCCTTCGTCGGCAAGAGCGGCGTGCGCCAGAGCGTGCGCCTGACGGATCGGCGCGTGGCTCGCATCGTGCGGCGCTGCCGGGAGCTCCCTGGCCAGGAGTTGTTCCGGTATGTCGACGAGGACGGCGCCAGCCACGCGGTCGACTCGGCGGACGTGAACGCCTGGCTGGCGGCCGCCGCCGGCGAGCGCGTGACGGCCAAGAACTTCCGCACCTGGCATGGCAGCGTGCTGGCGCTGGAGCTGACGCTGCAGGCCTGCGCCGAGGGCGCCGAGCCCTGCCGGCCCGCCGAGATGGTGGCCGCCGTGGCGCAGCGGCTGGGCAACACCGCCGCGGTTTGCCGCAAGGCTTACATCCACCCGCGCGTGTTGACGGCCGCCGAGGCCCTGGGCGACGAAGCCGCCCGCTGCGCGCTGCGCAGCCTGCCCTGGGCCGGCGCGCCGGCCACCCGGGCCGGTCTCAGCGTGGCCGAGCGGCGCTTGATGGGCCTGCTGCGCTCGCGCGCCGTCATCAAGCAGGAATGAGCAGGTGCTCCGGCACGTCGCCCCAGGCCGCGCATTCCACATCCGGCTGGCGCAGTGGCGTGCGGCTGCCGTGCTCTTCGCCGCCGGCCAGCAGCACGGTGCGGCAGCCGGCGCGGTGGCCTGCCTCGACGTCGTCCAGCCAGTCACCCACCATCCAGGAGCGCGTCAGGTCGATGCCGTGGCGTCGCGCGGCGCGCAACAACAGGCCCGGCGCCGGCTTGCGGCACAGGCAGGAGGGGCCGCCGTCCGGCCCCGGCGCATGCGGGCAGACGAGAAAGTCCAGCAGTTGCACGCCCGCCGCCTCGTGCAGCAGTTTTTCCAGCGCCGCCTGCAGCCAGGCGAACTCGGTGCGCGTGTAGTAGCCGCTCGCCAGGCCGCTCTGGTTGGTGGCCACCAGCAAGGCAAAACCGCGCTCGGCCAGCGTCACCAGCGCTTCTGCGGCGCCAGGCCTGAGTTTGAGCAGGGCCGGGTCGACGTTGCCCGGCAGGTTCTCCACCAGCGTGCCGTCCTTGTCGATGAACACCGCCGGCCGTCCCGGCGGCTTGGCGCGCTCGGGTGCCGACGTGTCGGCCTGCACCGGCGTGCGGCGCCAGCGCAGCGGGCCAGCGGTAAACAGCATCATGACGGGGTGCAGCGCAGGCGGCGTCGTGGCATGACCTTGACCCTCGCAAGCTGCGTGCCGGCGCCTGCGGGCACCGCGCTTGCCAATGGGTTTGGTACCCATGACCAAGAGCCCTGACCGTGCGTGTTGCCTACGTTACCGAAACGTTTCCCCCTGACATCAACGGTGTGGCGCTGACCGCCGAGCGCGCCGTGGGCCATCTGCGCGCCAGCGGGCACGCCGTGCAACTCATCCGCCCGCGGCACGCCGACGAGCCCGCCCGCATGGACGCCGAGGAATGGCGCTGCGCCGGCGCGCCCATCCCGATGTATCCCGAGCTGCGCTATGGCTGGGCCCGTTCCGGCGCGCTGCGGGCACTGTGGCGCCGCAACGGTGCGCCGCCCGACCTCGTGCACGTGGGCACCCCGGGCCCGCTCGGCTGGGCCGCGCTGCGGGCCGCGCGTGACGAAGGTATCCCGACCAGCGCCGACTTCCGCCTCAACATCCACGCCTACTGCAGCCACTACGGCCTGGGCTGGCTGGCGCCGGTCGTGCTGGGCTATCTGAAGCGGCTGCACGCCATGGCCGACATCAACTTCGTGCCGACGCCCGAACTGGCAGGCCAGCTCGCCGGGCAGGGCTTTGAGCGGCTGGAAGTGCTGGGCCGCGGCGTCGATTCGCGGCAGTTCTCGCCGGCCCGGCGCGACCTCGCGCTGCGCGACGAGTGGCGCGCCGGCCCCGAGCACCGCGTGCTGCTGCATGTGGGGCGCCTGGCGCCCGAGAAGAACGCAGGCCTGGCCTTGCAGACCTTCGAGCGCCTCAGCGCGCGCCGCCCGGGCCTGCGCATGGTGGTGGTGGGCGACGGACCGCTGCGCGCCCAACTGGAGCGCGCCCACCCGCGCGCCCGCTTCGTCGGCTTGCAGACGGGCGCGGCACTGGCGCGGCATTACGCCAGCGCCGACGTCTTCCTCTTCCCCAGCCTCACCGAGACTTTTGGGAACGTGACGCTCGAGGCCCTGGCCAGCGGCTTGGCCGTGGCCGCCTTCGACACCGGCGCCGCCGCCCAGCATGTGCGTGACGGCGTCAGCGGCTGCCTGGTGCCGCCCGGCGAAGGCCTGATGGCGGCCGATACCTTTCTGGCAGCGGCCACGCGCGCGCTTGAGGCGTCCGCGCCCGATAGCCCCTTGCGGCTGCAGGCCCGGCTGGCCGCCTCGCGGGCCGACTGGGGCGATGTGATGCGCCGCTTCGAGCAGCGCCTGTGCGAGGTTGCGGCCGGTCAACGGGCACCGCACTACGCTGCGGCGGCCTGATGGTTCCGCTCGCGGCCACGCCGCGGCAGATGCCGCAGCCGATGACGCCGCGCGCTTTCAGCTGCGCCTGCGGGCGGCCGGTATTCTTCCGCAACAGCCAATGCCTGGCCTGCCAGCGACCGCTGGGTTATGACGCGGCGCTCGGCATGCTGCTGGCGCTGGAGCGCGTGCGCTCAGGGGGCTGGCGGCAGGCCGGCCTGCCACCGCGCCGCGCACCGCGCTATGCGCGCTGCGCCAACCTCGACACGCCGGCGGCCTGCAACTGGCTGCTGGACGGCGCCGAGGTGCAGGCCGGCTTCACGCTGTGCCGCTGCTGCCGCCTCACGCGCACCGTGCCCGACCTGTCGCAGCCCGGCGCTGGCCTTTGGTGGTGCCGCATCGAGCAGGCCAAGCGCCGCCTGGTGTCGTCGCTGATCGGCCTGAAGCTGCCGGTGCGCGCCAAGGCCGAAGTGCCCGACGGGCTGGGCCTGGCGTTCGACCTGTTGCTGGCGCCACCCGAGGGGCCGGCCGTCATCACCGGCCACGCCGACGGCGTCATCACGCTGGACGCCTCCGAGGCCGACGACGCGCGCCGCGAGGCTCTTCGCGGCTGCCTGGGCGAGCCCTACCGCACGCTGCTGGGTCATCTGCGCCACGAGACCGGTCACTACTACTGGCAACTGCTCGTCGAGCCGAGTGGGTGGATCGAGCCCTTTCGGGCGCTGTTCGGCGATGAGCGCGAGGACTACGGTGCGGCGCTGCAACGTCACTACGTCAGCGGCCCGCAGCCCGACTGGGGCCAGCGCTTCGTCAGCGCCTATGCCAGTGCCCACCCGTGGGAGGACTGGGCCGAGACCTGGGCGCATTACCTGCACCTGGTCGACACGCTGGACACGGCGCGCAGCTTTGGCGTGGACGGCGAGCGCGTGGAGCTGAGCTACGAGCGCTTCGGGCCCGAGTTGCTGGCCGACTCCGGCGATGCGGATGCGGAGAGCTTCCTGCGCCTCATCAACAGCTGGATGGAGCTGACCGGCGTGCTCAACGAGATGTCGCGCAGCATGGGCGTGCCGGACTTCTATCCCTTCGTGCTCTCACTGCCTGCAGTGCGCAAGCTGCACCTCGTGCACCGTGTCATCCGCGCCCCGGCTCAGATGCCGGTCRCAGCGGCCGAGCCGCTGCTCCAGGCGGCCTGAGACTGCGCCTCAGACGCAAAAAAGGCCACCTTGCGGTGGCCCTTGTCTGGTAGCGGCACGCTCAGTTGCGGTCAGCGCGCGCGGGGCGGACGTAGGTGTCGGTCGTGGTGACGGCCGGCGCAGGCATCGGCTCGGGAGCGACCGCGACGGCCGGTGCGGGTTCAACAGCGGGCGCCGGTTCCGGCATGGCCGTCACGACGGGCGCCGGTGCGACTGCAGCGGGCGTCACGACCGTGGTCTTGGTGGCGATCGGGTCGTCGATGCTGCTGACGTTGCCGGCCTTGAGTTCCGTTGAGCGGATGGCGGGGTTGTAGGTGCTGCCATTGTTGGCGCCGGGGCCGAAGCGGCTACCGGTTTCGCTGTTCTTCAGGTCAGTGCCGTTGGCAGTGGCGTTGGAGATGTTGGACGTGCGCGGCTGTGCCGCACGGTTCTCTCCGGCGACGTTCTGGTCGTTGGTCTGCGCGAAGGCAAAGGTGGCTACCGAGACCACGGCAACGGCACCGGCAATTTGGGAAACGATCTTTCTCATGTCTGACTCCAGAAGTTGGTTGCAAGGCCGCCCGCCTCGGCCATACCCGGCGGCACGGCGGACATCTGCACAGTAGCGCCGGCGGGGGGGTCTAAGGTGTCAGACAAGGTGTGGTTGCCATGCAGGCCGTCAGGCGCCGCGCGCCCTGCCTGAGCCATGGTGCGCTCAGGCCAGTGCGCCGAATTGCGACTGCAGCACCTGTGGTTCGCGCAGCGGCCGCAGGGGCGTGGGCGGCATGCCCGTCAGCGCGCTCAGGCGGGCCAGCACATGCACCAGGTTCAGCGGCTTGGGCCACAGCTCGCAGAAGCTCGTGCCGGCGATCTCGAACAGCGCATCCGCCGTCACGGCAACGGCCGGCACCGTCTCCAGCCCGGGCTGCACGCGCAGCCGGCCCAGCAGCTGGCTGCCGTGGCAGTCAGGCAGGCCCAGGTCCAGCAGCAGCAGCACGGGGCGCAGGTCGGCCGCCATGCTCAGGGCTTCCGCGCCGGTCGTGGCGATCACCAGTTCAAGCTGCGGACAGCGCTCAAAGAGAGCAGCCATCAGCAGCGCGTTGACAGGGTGGTCTTCCACGTAGAGAACGGTGCGGCGATGGGGGTCAGACATGGCGGGCTCCAGGGGGAACTGGCCGTAATTGGCAAGCCGTGTGCCTGGCCCCCGATGTCCCCTGGCACCGCGTTTGCCGTGAGGGGGTTCCAGCAACTCAGAACAAGGGGACCGCCATGTCCGATGAAGCGCAACACAGCTTCGGTGTCTTCAAGCCGGTGGGCCATGTGGTCATCTCGTTGCCAGACGCCGCTGCGGCCGACCGCGCCGCCGCGGCCCTCGCCGGGCTCGGCCTGGCACCGGCCGCCGTGCGCCGCTATACCGACCGCGAGATGCTGCGCCAGATCGACGCCGACATCGCCAAGGCCAGCCCCATCGCGGCCATCGGCCAGGAGATGAACCTCATCCTGGCCCACCGCGTGCTGGCCGAGCGGGGCTTCCACTGGCTGGTGGTCTATGCCAGTGGCGACGAGCAGGCCGTGCAGATCGCGCGCGTGGCCGAAGCGCAAGGCGCCGAGCGCGCGCAGCACTACGGGCACTTCATCATCGAGGAGCTCATCGAGCGACCGGGCCACACGCCCCAGGTGGCGGAATCGCCCGACCGTGGGCTGGACGCGCAGACGCCGTCCGGCAAGGAGAGCGAAGCCGCCGAGGCGCGCCGGGCGGTTGGGTGACGCAGCGGCGTTTCTTGCCGCAACCCTGACACGAAAGGACCGCCATGAGCGCCGATGACGACACCTTGAAGACCCAGCGCCGCATTCAGCAACGCCAGGATGCGGCCGACGCGCGGCAGCCGCCCACGGAGAAGGACGGCGGCGCCGTGCAGGCCGGCGCGCGCGAGCAGCCCGAAACGTTGCCCGCCCAACATGTGGAGAAGCCCGGCCGCGAGGCGGAGCTGGAACTGGCGCCGCGCTTCATGGCGCCCGGCTACCGCGGCAGCGCCAAGCTGCAGGACTTCGTCGCCCTCATCACCGGCGCCGACTCCGGCATCGGCCGCGCCGTGGCCGTGCTGTTCGCCCGTGAGGGCGCCGACGTGGCCGTGGCCTTCCATTCGTCCACCGAGGACGCCGAGGAAACCCGCCGCTGCATCGAGGCCGAAGGCCGGCAATGCCTGCTGCTGCAGGGCGACGTGAAGAGCAGCGCCTGGTGCGACAGCGCCGTGGCGCAGGTGATCGCGCGCTTCGGCAAGCTGGATGTGCTCGTCAACAACGCCGCCTTCCAGGAACATGCCGCCTCGCTGGAAGACATCGACGACGAACGCCTGCGCGAGACGCTGGACACCAACATCGGCGGCTACCTGCGCATGGCACGCGCTGCCCTGCCGCATCTGAAAAACGGTGCCTCCATCATCAACACCGGCTCGGTGACGGGGCTGCGCGGCAGTGCCCGGCTGGTGGACTACTCCGCCACCAAGGGCGCCATCCATGCGCTGACCAAGGCGCTGGCCAGCCAGCTCATCGACCGCGGCATCCGCGTCAACGCGGTGGCGCCCGGGCCGGTGTGGACGCCGCTGAACCCGGCCGACGCGCCCGCCGAAAAGGTCGCCAAATTCGGGCAGGACACCGACATGAAGCGGGCCGCCCAGCCCGAGGAACTCTCGCCGGCCTATGTCTTCCTGGCCTCGCCGGTCTGCGCGGGCTACATCACCGGCATCGTGCTGCCGGTGACGGGCAGCGTCGGCGCCATCTGAGGGCCGGCACACCGTTTGCCTTGCCTCTTTGGTCGTCTCTTCCGTCAACCCTTTCCAAGGATCACCATGGCCACCACCACGCCTTTCCCGACTTCCTCCGCATCGCCCGCCACGCCGGCCACGGCGACCGTCAATGACATCGCGACCAAGGCCGACGACGCCGTCGACAAGGGTGCCGCCGCCGGTCACGATGCGCTGAACCGCGTCGTGCAGAGCGCCCACCAGGCCATCGACCGCCTGGCCGGCACCGCCGGCCCCGCCGTGCAGCGTGTGCAGGACGGCGTGCACGCCGCCAGCGAGGCAATCACCCAGAAGGCCCAGGACGCGCGCGAGCTGGGCGACGAGTGGACCGAGACGCTGCGCTCCACCGTGCGCGACAACCCGCTGACCGCGATTGCCACCGCGCTCGCCGTCGGCGTCGTGATCGCCCGCCTCACGCGTTGAGGCACCGCCTTGTCCGACGCCGCCTCCGTGCCCGATACGCCCGCGTCACCGGGCATGCCCAGCCCAGGCGGCGCTGGCGCAAGCACGCCCCCGGACTCACTGCTTCAACAGCTGAAGGGCCTGGCGCGCGAGCTGCCAGGCCTGGTCAGCGACCGGGTCGAGCTGCTGTCGCTGGAACTGCAGCGCGCGGCGCAGTCGCTGGTGCAGATCGTTGTGCTGACGGTGGCCATCGGCATCCTCGGCGTGACGGTCTGGTTTGCGCTGTGGGCTGCGCTGATCTCGCTGCTGGTGCACGGTGGCATGCCGCTGCTGGCGGCCCTGCTGTTGACGGTCGGCATCAACGGGCTCGTCATCGCGGTCGCGGTCGGCCGTGTGCGCAAGCTGCTGCCGCGCCTGCAACTGCCCGCCACGCGACGCCATCTGATGGTGCCGCCCAACCCTCGTCCGGAAGACCCAACCGATGAACGCTCCGCTGTCCCGCACTGAGATCGAGGCCGACATCGACGCCCGTATCTGGCTGGCTGAGGAACAGCTCGTCGCGCGCGAAGCGAGGCTGCGTCGCGGCATGACGGCCCTGGGCCGCCAGGTCCACGAGGCCACGCGGCCGGCCCGGCTGCTCCAGCCCGCCTTGCTGACCGCCGCCGTCGCGGTGATCGTGCTGGCGTGGCCATCGCGCAAGGCCTCGCCGGTGCGTGCGACACAGCAGCAGCCGGGCACGGCCGCCGCGGCCGTGGCGCGGCCGGCGCTGTTCGTGCTGCTGGCCGGCATCCCCTGGACGCGCTTGCTCAGCCACGCCTGGCCCTTGCTGCCTGGGCGCTGGCGCGAGCGACTCAATCCCGCCACGGCGGCAAGCATGCTGACGTTCGGCCTGCCGTTGCTGGAGGGTTGGCTCACCCGGCGGCGCCATGATGAGCCTGCCGGACCTCGCTGAGCTGCTGCGCTTTGACGTCTCGCCGCTGGAATTGCTGCTGCGCGGCAGCGCGATGTACTGGTTCCTGTTCCTGCTGTTCCGCTTCGTGCTGCGGCGCGACACGGGTTCCATTGCCATTGCCGACATCCTGCTGCTGGTATTGATTGCCGACGCCTCGCAGAACGCGATGGCGGGCGGCTACACCACGCTGGCCGAAGGCGCCGTGCTGGTGGCCACGCTGGCAGGCTGGAACTGGCTGCTGGACTGGGCCAGCTACCGCTTCAAGGCCGTGCGCCGCTTCGTCGAGCCGCCACCCGTCGTGCTGGTGCGCCATGGCCACCTGATGCGGCGCGCCATGCGCAGCGAGCTGGTGACGGTGCCGGAGCTGATGGCCAGCCTGCGGGCACATGGCGTCGACAAGCTCGCCGAGGTCAAGATCGCCCGCATGGAGCCGGATGGCGGCATCAGCGTGATCCGGGAGTCGAATGCGGACGACGAAAGCGGTGGCAACCGCCGCTCTCCCTTGGGTTGAGCCTTCGGGGCCGAGCGCCGGGCCGCTCCCAAGCCGGCCCGTCTGGCGATGTGCATGCGGCTCAATGCCGCATGCATCGCCGTCCCCTCGGGGGACCGGCTAGGTACGCGCCGCGTTCAGCGACGCGTGACTGGACGAGGTGCTCAAACAGCTTCTCGGGCAGCGTCCCGCAACGTCCGGATCTGCAGGTGGTTGCGCTTCACACCCTCGTACTGCCGCTCGACGGCCACACGCACGTCCGGCGGCAGGGCTTCGTCCAGCGCTTCGCGGTAGGACTTCAGCGCGCTGTCTTCGCCGCGCTCGGTCTCTTCCAGAATGGCCTTGTCCGTGTAGCCGGCCAGCGTGCCCTTCACGGCCACCCAGCCGCGGTGCAGTGCGCCGGCAGCCGTGCCGCCGTCCTCGGCGTCGCCGCCCAGGCTCACCACCAGTTGCTGCAGCTCGGAAGCCGCCTGGCGGCATTCTTCGGCGCGGCTCGTGAAGCTCTGCTTCAGCGTGGGGTCCTTCAGGTATTCGGCCGACGTGCGGAAGCCGTACTCGCCGTCCTTGCTGGTTTCGATGAGGTCGTTCAGTGTGTCGATGATGTCGTCGTTGCTCATGGCAAGGTCCTTTCAGGGGGGTGGAGAAGGCGCTGTGCCGCAATAAACCGGCTCAGCACGCAGACCACTCTTCGGCAGGTGGCGTGCCTGCCCCTGACCTTGGCGCTAAGGCTTTGCCGAGCGGGCAACGGCCAGCGCGGCCTGCAACGCCGCCAGCAGTTCGGCCGGTGCGCAGGGCTTGCGCAGCACGGTGAACTCGCCCTCGGCCATCGGCCGGTTGGTGAAGCCGCTGATCAGCACCACGGGCAGACCGGGCCGCTGCTCGCGCAGGTGCCGCGCCAGGGCCACGCCGTCCAGCGTGCCGGGCATGACGATGTCGCTCAGCACGACGTCGATGCTGGCGCCGGCAGCCAGCAGGCGCAGCGCGGCGTCGGCCTGGGTGGCCCGCATGACGCGTGCGCCATGGGCCTTCAGCAGCGCGGCGGTGACGTCGCCCAGGGCTTCGTCATCCTCGACGAGCAGCACCGCGGCGCCATCCATGCTTTGCGGGGCTGCCTGTGCCTGGGCTGGCTGCGGGCGTGCCTCTTCGTTGCCGGCCACGGGCAGCAGCAGCGATACCGTCGTGCCCAGGCCCGGCGTGCTGGCCAGGCGCGCAGCGCCGCCAGACTGCGTCGCAAAGCCGTAGACCTGGCTCAGCCCCAGGCCGCTGCCCTGGCCCACTGGCTTGGTCGTGAAGAAGGGCTCAAAGGCGTGCGCGGCGAGGTCGTTGTCCATGCCGATGCCGTCGTCACTGACGGTCAGCAGCACGTAGTCGGCGGGCAGGAGTTGCGGCAAACCTTCCAGGTCCTCCTTCGTCGCCATGCAGGCGCGCAGGCGCAGCTCGCCGCCGGAGGGCATGGCGTCGTGAGCATTGAGCGCGAGGTTGACCAGGGCCAGGTCCAGCTCGCTGGTGTCCACGCGCACGGGCTGGACGTCCGGCGCCACGTTCACCTGGATGGCGATGCGCCGGCTCAGCACGCTGCGCAGCAGCTCCTGTACGTCGGGCAGGTAGCGGGCGAGCGACAGCGTCTGCAGGCGCACGCCGGGGCGCCGGCCCGAGACGCGCAGCAGATGCTGGGTGAGCTGGCTGCCCTTGTCCACGGCCCGCTGCGTCGCGCCCAGCGGCCCCTGCAGCTCGCCGGCGGCGGCGTGGCGCAGTATCAGGTGCATGCTGTTGCTGATGATGCCCAGCAGGTTGTTGAACTCATGTGCCACGCCGCCCGTCAGTCGGCCCAGCGCCTCCACGCGCTGGCTCTGCGCGGCGCGTTGCTCCACCAGCCGCGTGCGCTCCTCGGCATGGGTCACGCTGTGCTCCAGTTCGTGCTGCGCGCCGGCCATGCTGCGGCCGGCGACGGCCAGTGCATCCGCGACTTCGTCGCATTCCACCATGCCGGTCGCACCGGCCTGCACAGGCCGGCCGGCCTGCAGGGCCTGGGCCGCTTCCTTCAAGGTGCGGATGGGATGCTCGATGCGCCGCGCCACCCACATTGCGCCGGCCACGGCCAGGGCCAGCAGGGCCAGCGCGCCGACGACGAGGCGCACCACCTCGGCGGGCAGGCTCCCGGCAAAGGCCTCGCGCGGCATGGCGCTGACATAGCTCCAGCCCAGCGGCGACGTGCTGAAGTAGCCCGTCGTGGGCACACCGTCCAGCGAGACCGAACGGAAGCTGCCCTCCCGCGCTGCGGCCATGTTGGCGCGAATGTCGGCGCCCACGATGCGGCCGGTATAGGCGCTGCCGCCCGGCTGGCGCGTGACGACGCGACCTCCGTTGTCCACCACCGTGCCTATCCAGCCCGGGTTGGCCTGGGCCTGCACGATGCGCTGCAGCTCCGACGGCCGCACCGTGACCACCAGGTTGTAGAGGAGCTGGCCGTTGCGTCGCACCGGCTCCACCCAGGCGCCGTAGGGTTCGGTCGCCTCCGGGCTGGCGAGGCCGACCGCCGCCTTCTGCAGCGGCTGCATCAGTGCCGTCGGGCTGAGCGCGGCCGGGCCGGGAGCCTCGCCGCTGTTGCCCTGCGGCAACCGGGTGCTCAGCAGCACGCGGCCGGGCGCACGCAACTCCACCCAGCCGTCCAGCCCCTGCATGGCGCGCCGCGCCTGCTGCTCGAAGGCCAGCAGCCGCGCCGGCTCCAGCGGCACCGGCTCGTCCAGCGCGGGCGACTGCGACAGCACGTGGGCGATGGTCGCGCGGCGCGACAGTTCGCCGTCCACCAGCATGGACAGCGCCCGCGCCGTGTCGCGCAGATAGCGCTCGTGCGCCTCGCGCTCCGCCTCGTAGGTGCTGACGATCAACCAGCCGAAGCCCAGCATGCCAGGCAGCAGCACGGCCAGCACGAGCAACAGCAGACGGGAGCGGATGGTGACGGGCATCGAAAGGCGCGGCGATCGCCAACCCGGCACGGGCAGGCGCAACGTCAGGGGCGCGAGCGTATCGCTATGTGGCAAGGGCAGCATCCCCGCGCGTCCGGCAAGCCGCACGCCTGCCGCCGATGCAAACGTTTCTGGGCCGCCGGCCGAAGGCGTCAGTTCGTGGCGGGTCGCACGATGATGTTGTTGCGCACTTCCTTCACGTCAGGCACGGCCCGCGCGAGCTGGCCGGCGCGGTCCTTCTCGGCCTGCGACGTGGCGAAGCCGGCGAGTTGCACCGTGCCCTTGAGTGCCTCCACCTGGATGCGCATGGCGCTGACGCCCGGGTCCTCGGCAAAGCGGGCCTTGACGCGCGTGGCGACGGTGGCGTCGTCGACGTACTGGCCCACGGTGCTCTGGCCGCTGGTGACGGCGCAGCCGGTGGTGGCCAGTGCGCTCAGGGCGACCAGGGTGGCAATGAGGATGTTCTTCATGGGGTGTCTCCTAGAGGCGAGCGGGGTGCGCGCCAAGCGGGAAACGCAAGGTGCGTGCCCAGCTTGCTCTGCAGGCGCCAGCGACGCAGATTCAACGGCGACGCCCTGTAACTCGATGTGCCGGGGCTCTCGCCGGGGGGTGCAGGCTTTACCGACTTTCACGCGCCCGATCGGGGGTGATCGGTAAATCCTTCGCGCCGTCCTTTGCAAACGCTGCCGCCCCGCCGGAACAGCCCCGCAAATACAGGGGGCCGAGCCACTTGCTAGCTAGGGATCCCGAGCGGCACGGAGGTTGCGTAAACCTGAGCTGAACCGCGTGGCACGGCCGCGCGGTGCCTCAGCCAAGTTGTAGAGGAACGCCCGTGAATTCTCTGGACATCCGTGCCGAGCACCGACAGACACAGACCTTGTCGCCCCGCCTGCAGCACGCCGTGCGCCTGCTGCAGATGTCGTCGCTGGACTTCGCCGCCACGCTGCGCGACACCCTGGGCAAGAACCCTTTCCTGGAGGTGGAGGACGGCGACGGTGCCGACGGTGCGCCGCCGCCCGTCGGCGCACCGGACGGCGAGGCCTTGCACGCCGGACTGTCGGACGGCGCGGCCCACGCCGTGGCCGAAGCGCCGGATTTGGGCGCAGATGCCGACTTGCCGGGCCCCGCCGACGCCGACCGCGATCTGCCCATGGATATCGACATGGACATGGACATGAACAGCGACCGCGAGCTGTGGGCCGCCGACGGCGGGTCGGGCCAGAAGCGCGCCGAGGACGGCGAGCTCAGCGCGCTGGACCTGATGGCCGTGGAAACCTCGCTCAACGACCACCTGCGGGGTCAACTCAATGTGCTGCCGCTGTCCGAGCGCGACCTGCTGCTGGCGCATGCCATCGTCGAATCGCTGGACGACGACGGCTATCTGCGCACGCCGCTGCAGGAGCTGATCGGCGTGGCCGGGGTGGACCCTTTGCCCGACCTGCAGGAGATGCAGATCGCGCTGAAGCGCGTGCAGGCACTGGACCCGGCCGGCGTCGGCGCGCGTGACGTGGGCGAATGCCTGCTGCTGCAACTGCCGGCCATCACCTGCGACGAGACCCGCGCGCTGGCCCGGACCATCATCAGCGACCACCTGCCCGCGCTGGCGGCGCGTGACGTGGCGGGGCTGTCGCGTCATCTGGGCCAGCCGGCGGCGCAGGTCGAGGCCGTCTGCGACCGCATCCGCCGGCTGGACCCGCGGCCGGGCTGGCGTGTGGGCACCTCCCATGTGCCCTACGTCGTCCCCGACGTGATCGTGAAGAAGGTGCGCGGCCAGTGGACGGTGCAGCTCAACCCGGCGGTGGTGCCCAGGGTCAGGCTCAACCAGGTCTACGCCAAGCTCTTCCAGCGCCACCGCACGCCGGCCAATTCGGAGCTGGGCGCCCATCTGCAGGAGGCGCGCTGGACGCTGCGCAACGTCGAGCAGCGCTTCTCGACCATCCTGGACGTGGCCGAGGCCATCGTGAAGCGGCAGCAGAACTTCCTGGACTACGGCGCCATGGCCATGAAGCCGCTGGGGCTCAAGGAGATTGCCGACGAGGTGGGCATCCACGAGAGCACGGTCTCGCGCGTGACCAACAACAAATACATGGCCACACCGGTGGGCGTGCTGGAGCTGAAGTACTTTTTCAGCCGCGCCATGATCAGCGCGAACGGCAGCGCCTGCTCGGGCACGGCCATACGCGGGCTGATCAAGGACATCATCGAGGCCGAGACCCACGAGGCGCCGCTGTCCGACGCCGAGATCACGCGCCAGCTCGCCGAGCAGGGCCTGATGGTGGCACGACGCACCGTCACCAAG
>NZ_JBGCUM010000045.1:0-45295 GCF_054177665.1 Roseateles sp. P5_E8
CGCCGAGTCCGTCGCCCGCACCCGCACCCAGCCCGACCCCAGCACCTGTGCCGGCGCCATCGCCCACACCGRCCCCCGTCCCGGCACCGGTCCCTGCGCCTGTGCCCACACCTGCACCCGAGCCGGCACCGTCTCCGGTCCCAGCACCCTCGCCCACACCGGCGCCAACGCCCAGCCCGGCACCGGTCCCTGCCCCAGCGCCGGTGCCCACGCCTGCGCCCGAACCGGGTCCGGCACCAGCACCGACACCCGCACCGGTCCCTGCGCCGTCGCCCACACCAGCACCAACGCCCAGCCCGGCACCAGTTCCTGCCCCAGCGCCGGTGCCCACGCCTGCGCCCGGGCCTGGTCCGGCACCGGCACCGACACCCGCACCGGTCCCTGCGCCGTCGCCCACACCAGCGCCAACACCCAGCCCGGCACCGGTCCCTGCCCCAGCGCCGGTGCCCACGCCAGCGCCCGAGCCAGGTCCGGCACCGTCCCCGGTGCCCGCTCCGGCGCCTGTCCCCGCTCCCGTGCCTACGCCGGCACCGGTTCCCGCGCCTGCACCAACGCCCGCTCCCGTGCCTGTGCCCGCGCCGTCCATCGGCAACGGGCCGTCCACCGGCAACACGCAGCCACCCGCACCGCCGCTGCCGCCACCGCCGCGACCCTCCATCGGCGATGGCGACACGACGGGCACGGCGCAGCCGCCCGGCCCGCCCTTGGCACCCGCACCGCCCGCGCCCACTGCCCAGGGCAGCAGCCGCGCCCTCGCGCTGGCGCTGGCAGCCACAAGCACCGCCAGCATGCCGTCCGACGGCAACGGCCCATCCACCGGCAGCACGCAGCCGCCCAGCCCGCCTGGCGCTACGCCCTCACCGGCCCCGGCGCCCACAACACCGACACCTCCTCCACCCCCACCACCGCCGCCAGCCGCAACGCCCAACGGCCCACTGGGCCTGGCCCGTGTCGTGGCCGACAACGAGGCCTTCATGGGCGAAGGCCTGCAGACGGCCCAGGCCATCGCCGCGCGGGTGAGCGCAGCGCAGCCGGCACTGGCGGCGACGGTGCGCATACGCGCTGGCGTCGAGCTGCAGTCAGCGGGTGACCTGCTGCTGTCGGCCGACTGGCGGCTGCCCACCTTGAGCAACGCCCAGATCGCCGCAGCGCCGCACGCCGCCGAGGCCGCGCTGACCCTGCGCGCCGCCGGTGACGTGACGCTGCAGGCTTCCTTGAGCACCGGCCTGCGCGAGTCGCCGGCGGCGGCGGGCCAGTGGGTCGCGACCTCGTCGCGCGCTGGTGCCATCCGCATCGCGGCGGGTGCCGACCTGGGCGCGGCCGATGCGATGGCCACGCGCAACGACGCCACCGGCTCGGTGCTGATCGGCAGCGCCGACGCCAACGCCGCCGCCGTGCAGTTGCGCAGCAGCACCGGCCGCATCACGGTGGCCGCCGCGCAGGACATCCGCTGGCTGGACGGCCGCGCCACCATCGCCACGCTGGGCGTGCCCGTGACCGGCAGCAGCGCCGAGCCAGCCACCGTGCAAGCAGGCGCTAACGCGATGCGCGCGCTAACCGTCAACGGCAGCACCGGCCAACCCTCGCCCGGCAACGGCGACACGACCGGCAACACCCAGCCACCCGCCCCGCCGGGCAGCACGCCGGCACCTGCACCCACACCTGCCCCTACACCCGCGCCAACGCCGGCCCCCGCCCCTGCACCCGGCACGCCCGACCCACTGCCACAGACGCCCTACACGTCGCTGCTTGAGAACCTCGCGCCCGCGCTGGACGACTCGGGCCTGCTGCCCTTCACCCAGGGCGGCGGCGCCATCCGGCTGACGGCCGGTCGCGACGTCGTCGGCCAGGCGGCCAGCGCCGAGCAGCGCTATGGCACAGGCTGGATGTGGCGCGCCCAGGGCGTGCTGGACGGCACGGTGGCCTGGTTCGCACGCAGCGACCTGTTCGCGCAAGGCGTGGCCACGCTGGGCGGCGGCTCAGTCCAGGTGCAGGCCGGCCGCGACGCGGTGCAGGTGCATGCAGCAGCCGCCAGCTCGGGCTTCCTGGCAGCAAGGAGCAGCAGCACCAGCAACGACCTGCCGCAAACCTTGCAGCAGTTCGGCGGCGGCAGCGTGTCGGTCAGCGCCGGGCGGGACGTCGTCAGCGGCCAGTTGCTGGCCTCGCGCGGCGTTGACGTGTCGGCCGGCGGCGCGGTGCGCACGCAGGCGGGCGCCAACCCGCAGCTGGACCCGGGCCTGCAGCTGATTTACCAGGACGGTGCGCTGCGCGTGCAGGCAGGCGGCAACGCCACGCTGGCGAGCGCCCGCAACCTGGCGCTGGCCCTGCCGTCCAACGCCAACAAGGGCGCCCTGGGCGAAGGCCTGGCCACGCCGATGCTGGACGCCGACGCGCAGCTGCTGATGCAGAGCGCGGCCGGCTCGATCAGCTATCTGGGCGCCGGCCAGCCGCTGGAGAACAGCGCCGGTGGCCAGACGACGCCGGGCCGTGTCGTGCCGGTGGACCTGCGCCTGCTCGCACCGCAAGGCGGCATCAGTGCCAGCAACCTGTGGCAATGGAGCACCGCGGCCGACCCGCAGCGGGCACGTAGCTGGGTCGCCGCGCGCGACGCGGTCAGCCTGGACGGGCTGCAGGCGCTGGCCCTGGGCACGCCGCAGACGCCCGCCGCCGCGAGCATGGAAGACCTGGCCAACCTGACCCTGCCCGAAGCGCAGCGGCTGACACGCAACACGCTGGGTCAGGCCCAGTTGGACCAGAGCGGGCGCGCGCCCGTGCTGCTGTTGTCGGCCGCGGGCGACCTGCAGCTGGACAACCTCGTGTCGACCCGCCCGCTGACCGCCGCGGCCGGGCGCGACGTGCGCGTGTCTAACGTCACCATCCAGCAGCAACCCGCCACCACCGGCAACCCCAGCGAGCTGAGCCTGCTGCAGGCCGGCCGCGACATCCGCTTCAGCGCCGGCCTCGGCCTGGAGATCGCCGGCCCAGGCGACCTGCTGGTGCTGGCCGGCCGCGATGTGGACCTGTCCACCAGCACCGGCATCGTCGCGCGCGGCAACCTGTCCAACAGCGCGCTGCTGCCCGAGGGCGGTGCGCGGCTGACCGTCGTGGCCGGTCTGAGCGCCGAGGGCGACGACTACGCACGCGCCAGCGCCGCCGGCTTCCAGGTGCTGGGCGCCTCGGGCCTGACGGGCAAGCTGGGCCAGGCTTGGCTGCTGCTGGGCGGCACGGGCACGGCGGCGGCCTTCGATGCCGCCGCGCCGACAACGCAACTCGACCTGCTGCGCCAGCGCTTCGGCGCGCTAACGGTGGACCGCCTCGTCGCCGAGCAGGTGCGCTCCCAGCCGGCGCGGGCCGAGAGCCTCGACCAGCGCGCCCGTCAGGCCGCCCTGCTTGGCAAGCCGGTGGACGACCCGGCCGTGACGGCGGCGTTGGCCACGCAGACCAGCCTGCTGCAGCCCGCCTGGTCGGACCTAAATGACGCCCAGGCCGTGAAGCAGCTTGGCCAGCTCGGCACCGCCCAACAGGCCCTGCTCGTCAGCCGCGTGCTGATGGACGGCCTGGCGACGCAAGCCGCGCCGGCACGCGCCTCGGCGCTGGCCCAGCTCGCCGCGACGGTGGACCTGGCCAAGCTGGCCGACTACGTCGCGTTGATGGGCGGCGAGCGCGGTGTGGACGCGGCGGACACGCTGCGCCGCTTCGAGGCCCTGCCTCTGGAGCGCCAGATCCCATGGTTGAACCGCGTGCTGGTGGGCGAGCTGCGCAGCGCCGGCCGCGCCGCCTCGGTGCTGGAAGGTGACGAGCGCTGGTCCGCCTATGCCCGCGGCTACCAGGCGGTCAACCTGCTGTTCCCGCTGGGCCAGAGCGGCCGAGCGGCGGCCCAGGTTCGCATGCCCACCAGCCAGATCAAGACGCTGCAGAACGCCGACATCACCGTGCTCAACCCCGGCGGCGGCGTCAATGCCGGCGAGGTCACGGCGGGCGCCAAGTCGGCCACCGAACTGGGCATCGTCACCGTCAACGGCGGCGACGTGTCGGCCGTCGTGGCGCAGAACTTCGATGTCAACCAGTCGCGCGTGTTCACCCTCGGCCAGGGCAACCTGCTGATGTGGTCGTCGGCCGGCAACATCGACGCGGGCCGCGGCGCCAAGACCGTGACCGGCGCGCCGGCCCCGGTGCTGCGGCTGGACAGCAACGGCAACCTCGTCTTCGACACCTCGGGCTCGTTCAGCGGCTCAGGCATTGCCGTGCTGTCGGCCGGCAACGACCTGGACCTCTACGCGCCCACCGGCGAGATCAATGCCGGCGAGGCGGGCATCCGCTCCAAGGGCAATGCCTTCCTGGGCGCGGATCGCCTCGTCAATGCCAACGACATCCAGGTGTCGGGCACGCGTGCCGGCGCGACGGCCGACGTGGCCCTCGCCGTGCCCATCGCCGTGCCGACCACGCCCACAGGCGCCGCCCAGGCCGCCGCTGCGGCGGACAGCGACAAGGACAAGGACGAGCGCCGCCGCCGGCGCCGCAACCTGCTGCTGGAGTTCCTGGGCTTCGGCTCCTCCTGATTCGAGAAAACACAAGCCATGCGCAAAGCACTCACTGCACTCATCCTCGCTGCCCTACTGCCGGCCACCGCCCACGCCTGGTGGAACCCCGACTGGAGCGAGCGCGCCAAGATCACGCTGAACACGTCGAGCCAGGGGCTGGAGACCAAGGAAGCCGCCAACGGTGTGGCCGTGGCCGTGCGCCTGCACTCGGGCAACTTCGATTTCACGGCTGCCAAGGAGGACGGCAGCGACCTGCGCGTGGTGGCCGGCGACGACAAGACGCCGCTGAAGTTCAGCGTCGAGCGCTTCGACTCGGTCAACGAACTGGCCGTGCTGTGGGTGCAGTTGCCCAGCGTGCTGCCGGGCACGGACAAGAACGTTTTCTACGTCTACGGCGGCAATGCCAAGGCGGGCGCCGAAGGCGACGCCAACGGCTTTGACGCAGCCACCGTCATCGCGCTGCATTTCAGCGACAAGCCGGCGGGGGCCGACCAGCTCGGCGCCGTGAAGCCGCAGGGCACGCTGGTCACCGAACCCAACGGGCTGCTCGCCACCAGCGCCAAGCTGACGGGCGAGGCGGTCGTCTATGCGCTGTCCGACAAACCGGTCACTGACGCGGGCAACCAGCTGACGGTGAGCCTGTGGGTCAAGCTCGACGACGTGCAGCGCGCGACGCTGCTGAACTGGGGCGGGCTGACGCTGAGTCTGAACGGCGGCAAGGTCGTGGCGCGCGCAGACAAGGCCGAGGTGTCAGGAGGCGAAGTACCGGTGGCGCGATGGACGCAGGTCGCGCTGCGCATCGGCCTGGGCAAGGCGACCTTGTTCGTCAATGGCGCGCAGGTCGCGCAGGGCGACCTCGCCACGCCAGCCCTAGGCAGCAGTCTGCGCCTGGGCGAAGGCGCGCGCGGCCTGATGGACGAGGTGCAGGTGGCGGCCACGCTTCGCAGCGCGGAGTGGATCGCCGTCGCGGCTGGCGCACAGGGCGCGGAGAGCAAGCTGGTGGCCTCCACCCGCGAAGCCAAGGACGCCGCCGAGGCCGAGGGCGAGAGCCACGGCTACATGGGCGTGCTCGTCAAGAATCTGACGGTGGACGCCTGGGTCGTCATCGGCATCCTGGGCGTCATGTTCGCCATTGCCTGTTGGGTGATGGTCACCAAGGGCGTGCTGGTCACGAAAGTGGCGCGCGCCAACCGCAGCTTCGTGCTGAAGTTCCGCGAGGCCAACGAGGAGCTGCTGAAGCTGGAGACGCACGCGCCGCATCCGGCCTCGCCCATCTACCGGCTCTACCAGGCGGGCATTCGCGAGCTGGCCAAGCGCAAGGTGGGCGAGGCCGGCGCCAAGCCGCTGTCGGGCGCGTCGCTGGACGCGGTGAAGGCCTCGGTGGATGCCGACTACGTGCGCGAGAACGCGCAACTCAATTCCGGCATGGTGCTGCTGACCATCGCCATCTCGGGCGGGCCTTTCCTGGGCCTGCTGGGCACGGTGGTCGGCGTGATGATCACCTTCGCCGCGATTGCCGCAGCGGGCGACGTGAACGTGAACGCCATCGCGCCGGGCATTGCGGCGGCACTGCTGGCGACGGTGGCCGGCCTGGGCGTTGCGATCCCGGCGCTGTTTGGCTACAACTACCTGGCGGCGCAGATCAAGAACGCGACCTCGGACATGCAGATCTTCATCGACGAGTTCATCACTCGCGTGGCCGAGCTGTACGGGGCGCCCTGAGCCATGTCCGCCGACATCAAGGGCGACAACCAGCTCTACGACGACATCAACGTCACGCCGATGCTGGACCTCGCCTACGTGCTGCTGGTCGTCTTCATCATCCTGACGACCGCGTCGGTGCAGGGCGTGAAGGTGAAGTCGCCCGAGACGCAGGCCGCCAACAACCTCGCCAAGCCGCAGACGCGGGCCATCACGATCACGGCGGATGGGGCGGTGTACCTGGATGCCTACCCGGTGGACATGGAGCAGTTGAGCCGGTCGCTGGCTCAGTACAAGGCAGCCAATCCGTCACTGCCCGTCGTGCTGAAGGCGGACGCGGCCGCGCAGTACGAGAAGGTGATGCAGGTGTTGGAGGTGGCCAAGAAGCTGGACATCACGGAGATCGGCCTCGTCACCAAGCGGGCGGGGAGCTAGGCCATGCAAGTCAACCAGGACGCAAAGCCCTACGACAGCATCAACGTCACGCCGATGCTGGACCTCGCCTACGTGCTGCTCGTCGTCTTCATCCTGATGACGACCGCCTCCGTGCAAGGCATGCACATCACCATGCCCAAGCCGAGCAACAAGCCCAGCACCGAGAAGCACGACCTGAAGATCGTACAGGTCATGCCCGACGGCGGTGTGCTGCTGAACGGCGTGGGCGTGAGCCTCTCGGAGCTTGAGGCCCAGCTCATCGCCGCCAAGCAACGCGACGCCCAGATGTCCGTCGCCATCAAGGGCGACGCCCGTACGCAGTACGCCAGCGTCATCGCCGTCATCGACCTGTGCAACAAGCTGCAGGTCAACATGGGGCTGGTGACGAGCCGGATCGGCACGTGATGAAGACGAGCCACATCAAGGGCCTCGTCGCGGCAGCCTGCCTGCTGCTGGGCCTGGCCGTCTGGTGGGCCGTCAAGGGCATCAAGACCGACTCGCCCAAGCGCCAGGTCGCCAAGATCTCCATCCTGCCCGACACGCCGCCGCCCCCTCCCCCGCCGCCCAAGGAGGAGAAGAAGGAGCCGCCCAAGGAAGAGCCCAAGCAGGTCATGCGCGAGGAGCAGATCAAGCAGGCCGAGGCGCCCAGGCCAGCGGAGTCCATCAAGATGGAAGGCGCGGCGGGCGACGGGCCCAGCGCCTTCGCGGCCGGCAGCGTGGCCAAGGACTACGCGGGTGGCGCGCCGACAACCGGCTCTGGTGGCCCGGCCGGCACGGCCTCCGACCGCGCGCAGGAGCGCTTCTACGCCAACACCGCACGCCAGTTGCTGCAGGGCGAGATCGAGCGGCATCTGAAGGCCGACGCCGAGCAACTGACCGCGACGTTCTCGATCTGGCTGGACCGCGACGGCGGCATCCAACGCTTCGAGCTGGCCCCCAGCGGCAACGACAGCAATGACGGCGCCCTGCGCGCCGCCCTCGACGAAACACGCCGCCAGTTCAAGCTGCCGCCGCCCCCGGCGCTGGCACTGTCACAGCCCATGCGCTTCCGCCTGAGCGTGCGGCCGCAAGCCTAAGCCCCCAAACGATCATGAAACCCATCCTCACGCTGCTGACAGCCGCCCTTCTCGCGACCGCCCTGCCTGCCCACGCGCAAACGTCCGACAAGGAAGAACTCGCCCGCCTGCGCGCGACGACGCAAGCCCTCATCGACGCCCTCGTGGCCCAGGGCCTGCTGACGCGCGACAAGGCCGAGGCCATCCTGAAGCAGGCCCAGGTGGCGGCCACCGCGCCCCAACCCGGCACATCAGCGCAACCGCAGGCCGACGCTTCCAAACCCAACGTGCTGCGCATTCCCTACGTGCCCGAGACCGTGCGCCAGCAGATGCGCGAGGAGATCAAGGCCGAGGTGCTCGCGCAGGCCCGGGGCGAGCGTTGGGGCCAGCCGGATGCGCTGCCCGAGTGGATCGGCCGCATCAAGGTCAGCGGCGACCTGCGCGTGCGCGGTCAGGCCGAGTTCTTCGACAAGGACGCCAACGTGCCCGCCGAGGTCTACCGCGCCCAGACGGCCTCGCCGGCGTGGTCGCCCGACCTGAGCAACACCACCACCGACCGCCAGCGCCTGACGCTGCGCGGCCGGCTGGAGGTGGATGCCCGCTTGAGCGACCAGGTGCTGGCCAGCGTGCGCATCGCCACCGGCAGCACGGGCAACAGCGCCACGTCCACGTCGCAGACGCTGGGCAACGACTTCAACCGCTACACGCTGGGGCTGGACCGGGCCTACATCCGCTGGCAACCACCGTTGTTCACCAACGGCCTTTCGGCGGATTTCGGCCGCATGCCCAACCCCTTCTTCAGCACGGACCTGGCCTGGCCCGACGACCTCGCCTTCGACGGCGTGGCTGCCAAGCTCAGCCATGCGTTCACGCCGCAGCGCGGGCTGTTCGCGACGGCCGGCGTGTTCCCGCTGGAAGAGCTGAACCTGTCCACCAAGGACAAGTGGCTGCTGGGCGCGCAGGTCGGCGGCGAGATCGACCTGGCACGCGGCGTGCAGCTCAAGCTGGGCGTGGCGGCCTACGACTTCCGCCACATGCAGGGCCAGCGCGAGAGCAACCCACCGCCCAGCGGCCCGCGCAATGGCGCGACCGACTACTTCGCGTCGCAGTACCCGGCCAGCCTGCGCCTGAAGGGCAACACGCTGATCAACCTGAACGACCCGACCAGCACCGCCGCGCCGACCTGGGGCCTGGCGTCCAAGTTCCGCCCCATCAACCTCACGGCCAGCCTGCAGCTGGACGGCGTGCTGCCGGTGCCCGTGGGCCTGACGCTGGACTGGATCAAGAACACCGGCTTCGACCTGAAGGACATCGAGGCCCGCGCAGGCGTGCCGCTGGCCGACCTGAAGGAGAAGACGACGGCGGTGCAGGGACGCCTCCAGGTCGGCGCGCCGAGACTCTCGCGACGCGACGACTGGCAGGCCTTCGCCGCCTACCGGCTGGTGCAGCGCGACGCGTGGATCGATGGCTTCACCGACACGACCTGGCACCTGGGCGGCACCAACTACAAGGGCTGGAGCCTGGGCGGCAACGTCGGCCTGGACAAGAACTTCTGGGTCAGCGGCCGCTGGACGAGCACGCGCAACCTCGACGACGGTGTGCGCTTCCTGGCGGTGCCGGGCGACGCCTCGTCGCTCAGCGGCAACCTCAGCAGCGCGCCGCTGCGCATCGAGGTCTTCCAGATCGACCTGAACGCGAGGTTCTGATGATGAAGCGCTTCGCCATCGCCCTGCTCGCCGTCGCCAGCCTGGCCGCCCAGGCGCAGGACGCCAAGCCCTCCAAGGAACGCGAGGCCCTGCGCCGCGCCCAGGCCGCGCTGCGCACCTCGCAAGAGCAACAGAGCTCCCTGCAGGCCGACAAGGCCAAGGCGGAAGCCGACTTGGCTGCGGCGCAGAAGGCGGCCACCGCCGCACGCGCGCTGGCCGGCAGCACTGCCGCCCGGCTCAAGGCGCGCGACGCCGAGCTGCAGGCCCTTCAAGCTCAGCTGCAAGCTGCCCGCGACGCGCAGACCCGCTTCGAGGCGGAGTCCGTCAAGCGCGAGCAAGCGCTGCAACAGCAGGTGCTGGCCGCCCGCCAGGAAGGCGCAGACCGCCAGCAGGCAAACCAGGCCCTGACCCAGCTGCTGGAGCGCAGCACCGTGGCGCTGACCGACGCCGAGGCCAAGAACCGCAAGCTCCATGCGATTGGTGAGGAACTGGTGCAGCTCTATACCGGCCGCTCGCCACTGGACAAGGCGCTGCTGCACGATCTACTCCTCGGCCTCACCGCCGTGCGCCTGGAGGATCTCGCCGAGAAGCATCGCGCCGCGCTTGAGGCGAACCGGGTTCGCTGAGGCGGCTGAATGTCGACACGTAGTCCGAACGGACCACGGCATACCGTTTGCTGCCGTGGACGGCCAACATTGAAAGGTCAGCAACAGCCTGTTGCCGAGGTTCGGCGAGTTTCCGCTTTGGGCACGATCCTGACCGTCATCATTGAGTCGGCGGTAGCTCCGTGCGTGGCCGACATTCACAGGCGCAAGCTGTTCGCCTGGAGGCAGTCGTTCGCATTGCCAATGCCGGACTCGTCGACCTCTCGCCACAAAGGCGTGAGCTAACGACGCCTCGATCCGTCTTCGGCGCTGGAAAAGTCTTGCAGAAGATTGCTGCACTCCTGACGCCGGGCAGCGGGCGCCATGGCGCGAAGTTTCTGCGCGATGGCGTTGCCGGCGACGTCCAGGTTCATGGGTGCACCGTTCGGATCCTTGAACTGCGCGCTGAGCGAGCGTCCTAGAGCGATGTGCTTCCAGTTGGCGGCACGCCAGTTGGTAAACCTTGGCAAAAAACTCTGACATGAAGTCGGGAATCGATTCATTACAGGCACGAGCCAAGAACATGACGGCGCCGTCCCGCATATAGAAGTTCATGGCCGTCATGGTGTCGGGTTCGTCGTCGACAGTGCGTTCCTGCGCTACCGCGCTTGCCGCTACCAGGAAGCCGATACAAGTGGCTACGAGACTTCGAAAGCAATCGCCATTCAATTGACCTTGTGATTTCGGGCTTAGAGCCGCCCAACTTAACGCTACACACTCAAACTCGCAGTCGGATCCCCATCATGGGGGAAGCAAACTGCGCGACTGGCAGTTCCTGGCCGACAGCGTAAGGTCAACCAGGCGCCGGAAAGCTGACCCTCGTGCAGCGGACGGCAGCCAGCACGGTAAGCGCCATAAAAGCGCATGCTTGTTGGCCCTCAACTCGATGGGAGACCATCATGGGATCAGCAGCCAACACCCTGTCGCGCGAGCCCTGGAACAAGGGCAAGATCGTCGGCCAGAAGGCACCTTTCAAGGTCAAGGACATCTGGGCACTCCGAGTCCGGCTTCAAATGGAGAGCCGCGTTCGCGAGCTCGCGCTGTTCAATCTGGGCATCGACAGCAAGCTTCGGGGTTGCGACCTCGTCTCGCTCAAGGTGCGAGATGTCTGCCACGGCGACGCTGTGGCCAGCCGCGCGGTGGTGATGCAGCAAAAGACTCAGCGCCCCGTTCAGTTCGAGATCACGTCGGTGACCCGCGAAGCCGTGCAGCGTTGGATCAAGCAAGCGGGACTGAGATCTGACGGTTTCCTGTTCCCAAGCCGCATGCACTCCTCGCCGCATCTTGGGACGCGACAGTACGCCCGAATCCTGGAAGGCTGGGTGGAGGAACTCGGCCTTGACCCTGCCGACTACGGGACGCATTCGATGCGAAGGACCAAGGCGACGTTGATCTATCGCCGGACCAGGAATCTGCGCGCCGTGCAACTGCTGCTTGGGCACACAAAATTGGAGTCAACGGTGCGGTACCTCGGCATTGAGGTTGATGACGCACTCGAGATCTCCGAACAGACGGAAATCTGAGCGAGGCAACGGTCGTCGCCGCCCAGCGGGCCGGGTCGGCCGCTCGCAACGGGGCTCCCGGGAGACCGGACCGGCTGAACTCCAGCCGGTTCCGGACATTCGATGTCGCAGTTCCTTGAGCAGCTTGGTGCCCAAAGCCGAAGTTCCGGATCCGCGGCGATGGACAGCACTGCAGCGAGTGCCGTCATCTGCGGCAGGTCGCCGGGTTCACGGTCTTGGACAGGAAGCAGTCGTCGAGTCACCTGTCGACATGGCAGCATCGACTGCCTTCGAGCGGCGAGGGTGCGCCACACGCACCTCACCCCGACATCTCTGCAGCGGAAGCTGCAAGCAACCGTCCGATCGCTCAAGCGTCATCTGGGTATCCCTGAAAGAGCCTTCCTGCCGAAGGCATCATGGCAGTTCCCGCAAGTTCTCCCAGGACCGCTTCAAGTGGTCAATGAACCACCTGCCCGCGGGCCCGGGCGGTTCGGAAGCCGGGTGATACGCGGACATGGTCAACATGAAGCCCGTCCGCGGCATGTCGTCCACATCGAGGACAACCAGGGTGCCGTCAGCGATGTCCTTCTCGACCATGTGCAGTGGCATGCCGCCCCAGCCGACGCAGTCCTTCAGGAAGGCGTACTTGGTCGACAGATCGGCTAGGCGCCAGGTCGACGGCGACACCACGCCGTAGTCGCGTCCTGCCATCAGGTCTGATCGGTCGGTGAGCACCAGCTGGACGTGCTTCGCCAGCTCGCTCCGGGGAATCCGATCTGCCCATGCCGCGAGCGGATGGTTCGCCGCGGCGACCGATACCAGGGGCAATTCGCCCAAGCGCTCGCTCACCAGCGACGGGAACGTCACAGCCGGCAAGGTCGAGAGAATGCCCAAACTGCACCGCCCATCCAGCACGGGCTGGTAAGCCGCTCCCAGGCCCTCCACGAACAGGCGCAACGGCGTAAGAGGGAATTGGCTCGCAAATGCCTTTGCGGCAGCGCTGACGAGCGCAGTGGGGAAGAACACGTCAACCACCACCGAGAGCTCGGTCTCCTGGCCTGCCGCCATCAGCTTGGCTCGGGCCTTCAGCGTGTCCACACCAGACACGATGTTGCGGGCGTCGGCCAGCAGAAGCACACCCTCCGCGGTGAGCTTCGGAAACCGGCCTGAGCGGTCGAAGAGCACCACGCCGATTTGCTGCTCCAACCCGCTGACCCAGCCGCTCACCGCTGACTGCACGCGGTTGAGCTTGCGTGCGGCGGCGGAAAAGCTGCCCTCGTCCACCGCGGCGATAAACGTCCTGAGCTGGTCCAAGGAAACGCCGTCGAGCAATTGAGACTCCTTCCATCTCTTAAACAGATGGATCGAATCTCAATATACCGGCTTCTCAGAATGGAAGCCGGTCTCCATCATTCGTTCCCATGCAGCCATCGCTGCAAAGGATAGGAGGCAGCAGGGACCCATCTCTGTTTTAGCCCCAGTTTCTGCAAGCCACCCTCAAAGGACCCGTCCCATGCGCAAGACCCTCATCGCGGCCGCACTGGCCGCCGCCACCACACTCGTCGGCACTGCTCACGCGGAAGTCGCAACCTACAGCATCGACCCCACGCACACCTACGTGACCTTCGAGGTCACCCACTTCGGCACTTCGACCAACCGCGGTCGGTTCGACAAGAAGAAAGGAACCGTTCAACTCGACAAGGCGGCCAAGACCGGCAAGGTCGAACTGACGCTCGAGACCGGCTCCATCAGCACCGGCACGGCCGCGTTCGACCAGCACCTGCAGAGCGACAACTTCCTCAACGCCGCCGCGTTCCCGACGGCCAAGTTCGCCGCCAGCACGTTCAGCTTCAACGGCGACAAGCTCAGCGAAGTCGCGGGGCAACTCACGCTGCTGGGCAAGACCCTCCCCGTCATGCTGAAGGCCTCCAACTTCAACTGCTACACGAACCCCATCCTCAAGCGCGAGGTGTGCGGCGGCGACTTCGAGACCACGATTCAGCGCAGCCAATGGGGCATGGGCTGGGGCATCAACTTTGGCATCCCCGACACCGTGAAGCTCGCCGTGCAGGTCGAAGCCGTCAAGCAGTAAGCCCGCTGCGAACCACCCCCACCCACTTCGAGACCCAACATGCAACTCCTTCATCTTGACTCCAGCGCCCTCGGCGCCGCGTCCGTCAGCCGCCAGCTGACCGCTGAAATCGTCGCCCGCCAAAAGGCGCTTCACCCGGACATCCGGGTGACCTATCGGGACCTTGCAGCCGACCCCGCCTTGCACCTCACCGGCGCTCATATGGCCGCGCGCATGGGTGCTACCAGCGACGACGCCACCATCAACGCCGACCTGGTCAAGGGCAACGCCTACATGGATGAGCTGTTCGCCGCGGACGTCCTCGTCATCGGCGCCCCCATGTACAACCTGTCGATTCCGACGCCGCTCAAGGCCTGGATCGACCGCGTCGCTGTGGCCGGCAAGACTTTCCAGTACACCGCGACCGGGCCGCAAGGGTTGCTCAAGGGCAAGAAGGCGTTCATCGCTTCGGCGCGGGGCGGCGTCTACTCGGCCGGCAGCCCGGCTGCTGCGCTCGAGCACCAGGAAAGCTACCTCATTGGCCTGCTGGCCTTCCTCGGTGTGACCGACGTGAAGGTCGTGCGCGCCGAAGGCATCGCGTTCGGGCCGCAAGCCAAGGATGCCGCTATTGCCAAGGCCTTGCAAGACATTGAGGCGATTGCGGCCTAAAGGGCACGCGCTTCGCAAATCTCAAACCCCCATCGAAAGAATCATCATGACCTCCTACTCCATCATCGGTTCCGGCAACGTCGGCACCGCCCTGGCCCGTCACTTCGCCCGCAGCGGCATTTCCGTTCGGATCGCCAACACGCGCGGCCCCGAGTCCATTGCATCGCTTGCCGCTGAACTTGGCGACAAGGTGGTTCCCGTCGCGTTGCAGGACGCTCTTGCGGCCGACGTCGTCATCCTGGCTGTTCCGTTCCGTGCTCACGCAGCGGTCGGCGGAGCCCTCTCGAACTGGTCTGGCAAGGTCGTTGTAGACGCGATGAACACCTACGGCATCTCGCCGGAAGAGTTGAAGGGGCAGGCTTCCACGGACGTGGTGGCTGCCGCTTTCCCAGGCGCGAAGGTGGTCAAGACGCTGAACCAGCTGCCGGCCAAGCTGCTCGCGCAAGACCCCGCGGTCAACGGTGGTCGGCGTGTCATGTTCGTGTCGAGCAACGACGCCGGCGCTGAGGCGGCGATGGCCAAGCTGGTCGCGGACCTGGGCTTCGCGCCGGTCCCTCTGGGCAGGGCGAACGAGGGCGGGCTGCTGATCGGTATGGGCGGGCCGCTGATCCTGCAGAACCTCATCAAGCTGAGCTGACTGCCGCCCACGGGTGGCTCACCCACTGCTCTCTTCGGATTGTTCATGCCCCGTTCCATCATCAGCGTCGCCCGGCTCGGCTCCCACTGGGAAACCATCGACCCGTTTCTCGTGTGCGCCTATCACCTCGACCACTATCCACCGGGGAACGCAGCCTTGGGACCGGTTGAGCCACCACCTGCCGAAGCAGGTGCCCTAAAGCCCTGGCGCATGTACTTCGGGCAGACGGTGCCAGGCTTCCCTGCCCACCCGCATCGCGGCTTCGAGACCATCACCATCGTCCGCCAGGGCGTGGTCGACCACTCCGACTCACTGGGCGCCACAGCCCGGTATGGCGCGGGCGATGTGCAGTGGCTGACTGCGGGGCGTGGTGTCGTGCATGCGGAGATGTTCCCTTTGCTGGACCCCCTCGAGCCGAACACGCTGGAGCTGTTTCAGATATGGCTGAACCTGCCGGCGCGCGACAAGATGGCTGAGCCCAGCTTCAAGATGTTCTGGGCCGAGGACATCCCGAGGCATGTTGAAGCCGGCGTCGACGTCACATGCATCGTCGGCGCCTTGCACGGAGTGCACATGCAACAGCCGCCGTCACCGCCTTCAAGGTCATGGGCATCAGACCCTAGTTCGGACTTGGCCGTGTGGACGTTGAAGATGGCGCCGGGTGCGAGGTGGCAGCTACCGCCTGCCTTGGGTAGTGGCACGCGCAGGCAGCTCCTCTTCTTCAAGGGCTCCACGCTGACCATCGACGGTGAGTGCGTCGACGCGCGTTCTGCTATTGAGGTCGACTGCTCCGCCGTGGTCGAGCTGGTAAATGGGTCCAAGGAAGCAGAGGTACTGCTGCTCCAAGGCCGCCCGATTGAAGAACCCGTCGCGCAGCACGGGCCGTTCGTGATGAACACGCTCGACGAAATCCGAGGTGCCTACGAAGACTACCGACACACCCGGTTTGGAGATTGGTCTTGGGGCGTCTACGACCCGAACCATGGCTCGAAGCGGGGAAGGTTCGCGTCAACCGATTGACGTTCGAGGGGGTGGTCAAGCGACTGCTCATGGGCGAAGCTGCCGGTCGGTGCCAGCAGCGCTCAACGACCGGTCCGGACGGCTGCTGTCGCTGCTGCATTGGCATGTGAATGACTCAGCTCAGCCTCGTGCTGCCACCCGATCAATTTCGGCTTTGGGCACTGACCTGTCCCCCCGATGCGCGGACCGGCAGGCCGTCGGCAGCTTGGTGCCCACAAGAGACATTGACCGTCCCCATCTTGCCGCCCTGAAGCCGCCGGTCGGACACGCCCATAGTCACCCGTATGAGCCCCGCAGCGGCGGGCATACGCTGGCGGGCAGCCATCAAGCCGATGCACGCATGGGGCACGGCTTAAGACCTTGCTGGCATACCTCATCGGGCGCCGCCACCCTGAGGCTGAACACCCCGAAAACAGCGTGAGCGCGGGCGCCTCCGGTACTGGGGTACTGGGCTTCAGCGCGTGTCCATGCCTACATAGCGGACGAAGAACTCCAGCCGCACGGTCTTCAGCTGATCCCAATCCACCTTCTGGTCCTTGAAATCCTGCGGCCGCACGGCGATGCGCCAGGTGGTGAAAGGCCCGAGCGGGGTGTGGGCTGGCAGTTCGCCGAGCGGGTGTTCACCCCAGTACTCGGCCCGCGCCACTACCTCGCCGGGCGTCGAGGCATCGGCCGCGCGGCGGTACTCGAAGGTCTTTTCCACCGGGTCATGGTCGACATGCACCGCGCTCTTGCCGTCACGCGGCACGATCCGTTCATTGCCCCGGTGGATCAGGTGCACCTTGATATGGCCGGTCTGGTCGGAGGCCGTCATGCCCAGCAGCCAGCAGCGCACCTCGACCATGCGCACGTTCATCATGTCGTTGAACGGGCTGTCGCCGTCGGTGCTGTCGGATGTCGGCGGCTCGAGGTCGAACTCCCAGAACCGGGCCTTGTCGTTGAACAGCACATCCTGGCCACGGTCCGTCTGAAAAGCGGTCACGATGTCGGAGCCGCTGCCGGCCGCGAACTCCACCACCACCGGCTCGGTGCGCGGACTCAGGTCACTGCCCATGCGCTCGAGCTGCGCTATGTTGTTCTTCAAGATCATCTGCCGGCCATTCAGCGCGGTCAGGTAGGTGACGTCGGTCGGCCCCTCGCAGCCCAGCACGTCCTTGAACACATCGTAGTCGTCGAGCGACCAGCAGCGGTAGGCGCGGCTGGCCATGTACAGGCTGCGGATGCAGTCGCGCCGGGCCTGCTGGTAGACGCCATGCACCATGTGGCCCCACAGCGATGGCGTGACCGCCGCCAGCTGGGCGCCGCGCTGCCCCACGCGCCGCTGCACCTGGGCGATCTCGCCGCTCAGCTGGTCGAGCTGGGTCAGCGTGTCGTTGTAGACCAGCACCTGGGCATTGCGCGCCAGCACCTGCTTCACATAGGCGGCCATCGCGTCCTTGGCCTCGTCAGCACCGGCCACGGTCTTGAAGTTGTCGAGCAGCTCATCCATGTCCTGCTGCTGGACCAACAGCTTGCAACCGTCCGGATCCTTCAGCTGGATATAGCCCTTAACCAGGTCGTAAGCCTCGTCTAGGGTCTTGAGCCGCGCGCTGTACTGCTCCACGCGGTGGACCACATAAGCCTCGCGGTAGCTCTCGCCGTCGGCACCGGTCAGCTGTGTGGCACCGGTAGTCACCATCTTGCCCAGCTCGGACGCGCCCACCACGCCGGCATGCACCGGGTTGGCCGCGGCGAAGGCCATCTGTTCGACCACATCGATGAACTTGGTGAAGTCGATCGTGAAGGTGCTGCCGATGCGGGCCTTGAACTGCGCGGCCTTCAACAGCACCGCCGACTTGGCCTTGCGCAGATCTTCGCCGAGCCGGGCAAGCTCGCGCTGGAGCTTGTCGAGCTTGTCGCGTGCATCCTGGGCCTGCTGCTTGAGCGGCGCAAGCTGGGCGCCGGCGGTCTTCATTGCCGACTGCAGGCGCGCGCCGCGCGCGTCATCGTCGATGGCGGCAGCCTGGTACTGGGCCCAGTCCTCCTCGGCCTGCTTCAGCCGCTCCAGATCACCTGGGCTGCCGTCGCTGCCTCCCAGCAGGTTGTCATACACCTTCAAAGAGGCCAGCGGCACCCAAGTCGGCGGGTGGCCGAAGGCATCGATGTCGATGCGTGTGACCGTGTCGCGCAGGCCCCGGGCGGCCTGCGCGATGCCCACGGCATCGGGATCCGGCGCCTTGCCCTGGGGGCCGGTTGCGGCCGAGCCGACCGTGATCAGAAAGTCCAGCCGCGCCAGCAGGTCGTCCACAGTCGCCTGCACGGACCGGTCGAGCCGCAGCGTGTCGATGCGTGCGCGCTCCAGCGTCAGCTCGAACAGGGTCTGGCGCAGCGTGCCGTGCAGCGCCGACTTCAAAGGGTCGTTCGCGATCGACAGCGCGATTGCCGAGGCCGACAGCGGCGCGGCCGCCGCCCCCGCCACCAGACTGGCCTGGCCCGCACTGGGCTTGGTGCGATCGGGCTGTGCCATCGACCGGCGAGGCGAGGGCGCCCCGATACCGCCCGACGGGGCATCGGGGATCGCGAAAGGGGCGCCACGCCGTCTGACGACCGCACCGACGCCCCCGGCGCCAGGCTCGCCTGCGCCGCCCGCATCCGCGGGATCGGGCGTCGTGCCCGATGCACCGGCCAGGCACGCGGTCGTCAGGGTGGTCGGCAAGGCGCCCATGCAGTAAACGCGGATCGTGCCGCCCGATCCGCCATAGCCACCCGGCCCGCCCAGGCCGCCCAGCCCGCCGGCACCGGCGGCGCCGCCGGGTGTCGGCATTTCTTCGTCGGCCACGCCACCGGTCCAGTACGGTGCGCCCTTTCCGCCGTCGCCCCCGACCTGTCCAATCTGGCCAGGCTGGCCATCGCCCCCGCGCCCGCCGCAGGCCGTGAGCGTGAGTTTGTCGCCATGCAGCTGCTGGCAGCGGATGTCGATCAAGCCCCCCGGCAACCCGGGATTGCCCGCGACACCGTTCTCTCCGGGCTGACCGGGCTGACCGGCTTCGGCCCGCGTGCACGGGTCGGCACCAAGGAAGTTGTAGGTGTAGTAGCCGTCTTTGCCGCCATCAGCCTGCTGCCCGACCTGTGGCTTCGCCGGATCCGGTGCAGCACCGGCACGGCCGATCACGTCGATGGTCACCTCACCCTCAAGCTCGACCACCCGGGCCGCGACCAGAAACTCGCAGCCGGTCTGCACGAAGACGCCCGCCAGTCGCAGCATGTCGGCGTTCACGGTCACATGGGCATCGGGCGGCACCCACTGCAGGCGGTAGCCGTCCGGGGCTTGCACCGCGCTGCCGGCGGGCGCCAGCATCAGCGGCTCGGCCGTGGTGATCGACAGCGATGCCGCCACCTTGCCCTCGGCCAGCACCTCTTCCTTCAGCAGATAGGGGTCGAATGCCATCGCCGTACCTCCTTAGCCAGGGGTTGACCCGAAGCCATTGTGGCGGCCCAGGAAGACCGTGGTCGACGCCACCTGACCGGCGATCGCGCCCACCGCATCGCGCAGACCCTGGGCGATGGGCGGTGCCAGGCGCGCGGCCTTGGCGGCCGCGGCCAGTTGCGTGTCGAGGCTGTCGAGCCGGTCGGCCAGGTCGCGCGTGGCCAGCATGATGGTCGTTGGATCGAGCGAGCGGGCCTTGACGCTGTCCTGCCACTTCTGCATCAGCTTGGCGGGATCACCCGCGAAGATGTCCTTCAGCGCGGCCGCGCCCTGGGCATCGGCCTTGGCGGCCACGCGCTTCAGCGCGGTGGCCCAGAGCTCGGTGCAGGCACCGCTCTTGAGCTGCTGATCGCAGCTCAGGCGCCACTCGCTCGGCGGCAGCTTGGGCTTGGCCAGGGTTTCTAGCGCCGTGGCGGCGGCGGCCACCGGGTCTTCCAGCCCGCCCACCTGACGCGCCAGCTCCGCGGCCAGCATATCCAGCCCGCCTTGCAGGGCGATCACCTGCGGGCCGATGAAGCGGCTTTCGTTGTCGGTCACGTACTGCTTGGCGTCCTTCAGTTCGAGCAGCAGATCGTTCGCCGCACTGAGCAGCGCCTCGCGGTCGAAGAGGTCACGCTCCTGCGCCTTGCGCCAGCGTTTGAGCGCCGGCCCCAGGTCGGGCAGGCCGTCGAAGGCCTCGGCATAGCCGTCCTTCACCCAGTCTAGCTGTCGACTTTCGATGCCCTGCTTCGCAGCCGCGGTGATGACGTCGATGAAATCGGCCCAACGTCCTTCGAGGGCCCGGCCCGCCCCAGCCAGAGGCACGGTGCCGCCGCCCAAGGCCTCGGAGGCTTCGGTGGGCTTCATGGTCTCGAAGGCCTGGGCAGTCTCGCGCAGCGATGCGGGCGGGTCGGGCTGCGGTATGAGCGGCGGCGGGAAGTCGCCGGCCGCTGCGCGCGCGCGCGTGTCGGCCGCCACCCAGCCCGCCAGCGCATGCAGGCCTTCGCGCAGGCCACTCAGGTAAGAGCGATCGGCCAGCGAGATGCCCGTGGCCGCCGCGTCGATCGTCGCGAGTTGCTCATCGTAGGACGCGAGGATGTCGCAGAGCTGCCGGTTCAGCGCCAGCGCCTTCGACTCGGTCAGCGTGTGGCGCTCGTTTTCCCAGCGCTTGAGGGCAGGCCCAAGGCCTTCCCCGAAGACCGCATCCACCTGACGCGCCAGCGACGCGTCCGCGATCCGCAGCGCCGCCTTCAGATCCGACCAGAACGCGCCTGGCGTCGTGGTCTTCAGCTTGGCATCGAAGCGGTCGCGCATCACCCGGCTCAGGCTCACCGGCTGGGCCAGCGCGTCAAAATCCGCGAGAAGGGTCTGCACCGGGTCATGCAGCCGCTGCGCCTGCTGTGCGAGCTCGGCGCTCAGCGCCTCGACGGCCTTGCCGAGCAGGGCCTGGACCTCGGCATCGAAGTCCGACGCGCGGCGCAGCAGCAGGTCCTGCAGGCCTTGCAAGTCCTCAAGCAGGCCGGTGGCCAGGGTGGTCATCGCCTGCCCGTCGAAGATGTTGCGTTCCTTCAGGCGCTGCCACTCCTTCAGCGTGGCCGCCAGATCTGGCAGCCCGGCCGCGGCATCGGCGTAGCCATCCTTCTTCCAGTCAAGCTCGCGGCCCTCGACGCGTGAGCGCTCGGCAGCCAGCGTCTTGTCCACGAACCCGCGCCACGAGCCCGCCAGATCCTCGCCAGCCTCGCGAAACCGGCTGACCACATCGGCCGTGCCGCGCGTGGGGGCGCCGCCGGCGCGCGGTCCGAGCGCTGGGGCGGCTTCCGGATCACCAGCGCGGGCGGCGAACCGCGCCGCCGCCTCGGCCAGGGTCTTCGGAGGCTTCGCGCGGACGCCCGCCCCGGCGTCACCGGCAGCCGATGCCGCGCCGCCGCCGCTGCCACCCGTGGCACCTGCACCCGCAGCAGCCGATGGGTCTGGCGCCGGTGGCGTCGGGGGTGCGGGGGGCGGCGGGGGCGGCGCCACCGGCGGCGGTGACGGCGGCTTGCTTGTCGACGAACCACCACTGACATGTGCGGTGCCGCCTTCGAGGCCGGGGGGCGATTGCTCGTGCCCGGGGTCCTGCGAAGGATCTTGCGCCGGGTCATGCGGAGGGTCGTGCGAGGGGTCGTGCGGCGCCCCTGTCCCGCCGCTGGTCGTGCCATGCGTCGATCCACCTGCGCCTTCCGTGGCCATGCGTCGCTCCTCGTTCGATTGCGCCTTCTGCGCACTCTAGTGCAAGGCTGGCAACGGAACCGGGTCGCCTGCGCCCAGACGCCAAAAGGCCAATCGATCGCGAGTCGTGATGGCCCTGCTAAAGCGCGTCAGTCGATCAACCTGCGCCGCCGCATTGCGGCGCCGAGTGCGGCAATTGCCTCGTCCGACAAAAACCGCTCGGCCATGGGCAGCACCTCACCTTCTTGCACGGCGATGTGGTCAGCGTACTGCTCGACGAAGGCCTCCACCCGCTCAGCGGTCAGCACGGCGGGCTCGGCGACGGCGATGCGCGCGAGGATGGCCCGCAGCTCGTCCCACTGGTGCTCGAGCGACCGGTAATCGGCCTGCAATCGATCGACCAAGCCCCGCAGGCAGAGCGCGTCAGAACCGGCGACTGCCTCGAACAGGGCCGGGAAAAAGTCATCTTCCTCGTCGGCATGGTGCTTGGGCGCGGCCAGGCCGAAACAACGCATCACAACCTACCTGGCCGAACCCGACTCCGACGGCGAAGAAGCGCGCACGCTGCGGCCGCTGCAGCCGGCGGCCAGCACCTAACGCAACGCCTTCGGGCCGCGCGGGGCAGAAGGTGTTGATTCTGCGAGGAGCGATGCCGCGCGAGGGTGCGGCGCGTCAGCCGCTGAGCGCCGACATTGACGGCTTCAGTCTGCACGCTGCCGTGCGGGTCGAGGCGCACGGTCGCAAGCGGCTGGAGCAACGGTGCCGCTACATCACCCGCCCGGCGCTGCCAGACGAATGGGTGCAGCTCAACGCCGTCGGCCAAGTCGAGCCCAAGCTCAAGACGCCGTGGCGTGACGGAACGCCCCACCTGGTCATGAGCCCGCTGGAGTTCATGCGGCGGCTGGCCGCGCTGGTGCGGTGGTCGAGGCAGCACATGACCGGCTGGCCGGATAGCGGCCGTTCGCCAGCGGCAGCTCCTGGCCGACAGCATGAGCTCATCCAGGCGCCGGAAGGCTGACCTTGGTACAACGGACGACAGCCAGCACGGCCAGTGCCCTAGCGGCTGTCGACGTCAACAAGATGCGCAACGCGATCGAGACGATGCGCACCGACGGCACGCTCGAGACGATTCTTGCGCGCTATGTTGACCGACCGACAGCCCGAGCGCTTGCAGCGCGACCCAGCGGAAAGTAGCGGCGGTCAAGCGCCGATCACACGCCCTCGGCCTCAGAGCCGCAGCACAGTTTGCTGAGCAAATGCTGAGCTCGCTCGAGGGTCCCACCTACAGGACGGCTTGCAGCGAGGTTTTGCAGGTATTGCTTAAGCGCAGCAGCCAGCGGCGCAACTTCGCCGCGCAGCGGTGCGCTTCAGCGCCGCTAGGTGCCCGCGAGATTTGATCGGGAGGGCTTCGCAGCAGTCCACACAGCGCGTCGATGGGCGCCAGGTGCGAACCCGGCAGGCCCGGTCGGCGCAAAGCCCCAGCTCGTCCCTCATCAAAAGGAATCTGCTGTAGGCACTCGACATCCGGCAGCGCCTGCGATACTGTATGCACATACAGTATTCGGCTATACAGGCAACACAGCACCGCCATCCACGCGATCGATCAGTGGCGGCCGCCTCGCGCCCTCGGAGACAGGCATGAACATCAGGTTTTACATCCCCTACTTCCCCATCAACCCGTATGGCGGCGAGAGCCCCGCCACGGCCTTGGAAGCCGCGCGCGCGGCCCTGGAGGCCCGCTTGGGAGGGACCTGGCAGGTGCTGGCCGCCAAGGCTGCATTCGAGGAAACTGGTGGACTCCATGCTTACTGGCGCGGGATGGCCCCGCCGGCCATCACACGCTGGACTGAAGCCGTCCATGACGCGATCGACGCCGCCTACCTGGCGGAACCACCCCGGCAAAGAACGATCGAGGACATCGACCAGCTGAACGCGGCTTACCTCGACGTGATCGCCACGGCTCGTTATGCCTACACCGAGCATGAATGGCTTGACGCCTTCACGGCCCATTTCGGAATGAGCGACTACTGCGACTCCCACCACGAGGCCATCGCTGCCGGCCGCCATTGGCTCGCAATCGCTGCCGGCGCCTGCCCCATTGCCGCCGCGGAGCAGGAGATCAGGCAAAGGTCTCAGGCCTCTCAGGCACGCGGCCTCCCATATGACCTGGCAATCCTCGCCGCCGCTAACCTGCCGCGAGCCGCCGGCCCCGAAAGCCAAGGAGTGCGACCATGCTTCTGAACCTGAATGATCCGGAAAGCATCGTGGCTTGGTGGACGGTTCTGCCGGACCGCCATGACCAGTTCCTGGCGCACAAGCTGCGGGTCAGTCCGGAGTTCGCACCGGCGATCAACGAAGCACGGCGGCGGATCGCCGCACGGCCCGAAATGGCCGACTCGCTCCGCGAAGCCGAGCAACGCCGCCAGCAGCACGAGGCCGCACAGGCAGAACGAGCGGAGCGCCTGACCAGCCTCCAGCGTCGCGCTCAGGAGTTAGCAGCCGTCTAACGGCGTACGCCACGCCGCCTAGCCTTGCGCCTTTGATGCCACGATGGCTCGGGAGTCCAGGCGGTCAATAAATTGGTGTGCGCCGGTGGGCAAGTTTTCTGTCAGCGACCACCTTGGAACGGCGGTCCCACCCGGCCACCGTCGAAAATCTGGCTGCCTGTTTTTCGTACTTTTTTCGTACAGGCAAAGAAAAAGCACCTAGCGTCGCCGCTAAGTGCTTGTTCTACCTACCGTATTTGGTAGGCGCGATTGGATTCGAACCAACGACCCCCACCATGTCAAGGTGGTGCTCTAACCAACTGAGCTACGCGCCTGAAGAGCTGCGCACTATAGCAGGGTTTTCAGCGTGCTGTCCAGTTCACTTGCGGCGGGCCGAGCGCACACCGGTGATGGCGCAGAGATCGCGCAGCACCTTGTTGAGCTTCGTCGCGTCCGACAGTTCCAGCGTGAAGCTCATCCACGCCATGTCGCCGCCGCCCGTCTTCGGCTTGGCCGCACCGCCCTGCAGCGACTGCGTGTTCACGGCGACGACGTTCATCTTTTCCTTGGCGAAGATTTCCAGCACGTCGCGCAGCAGGCCCTGACGGTCGCCGGCCTCCACCAGCACGTCGACCGGGTAGACCGGCGCGCTCTTGCCCGCAGGTTCACCACCGCCCCACTCCACGGCGATGACGCGCTCGGGCGAGCGGCGACGCATCTCGGCGAGGTTGCTGCAGTCGCTGCGGTGGATGGCCACGCCCTTGCCGCGCGTGACGAAACCCTCGATGCCATCCGGCGGCGCGGGCCGGCAGCAGCGCGACAGCGTCGTCAGCAGCGAGTCGATGCCCACCACCAGCACGCCGCTGCGCGCACCGCTGCTGGCGTTGCGCGTATGCCGCTGCGCGAGCAGCTCATCCTCGTCGGCCACAGGCTCGGGCGGGCGCAGCAGCAGCTCGATGTTGCGCAGCGAGTACTCGTCCTTGCCGATCACCTCGAAGAGCGCGTCCGCGCCCTTGAAGCCCAGGCGTGAGGCCAGCTCGTCGAGCTTGAGAGCAGTCCTGCCCTCACGCTGCAGCAGCTTCTCGACCAGTTCCCGGCCCTTGGCAATCGTCTGAGCCTGCTGCAGCGCGTTGAACCACGCCCGCACCTTGGCACGCGAGCGCTGGCTCTGCAGATAGCCGAGCTCGGGGTTGAGCCAGTCCAGCGATGGCCCGCCCTCCTTGGCGGCAATGATCTCGACCGTCTGGCCGCTGTGCAGCGGCGTGTTCAGCGGCAGCATCTGGCCGTCGATGCGGGCACCACGGCAGCGGTGGCCGAGGTCGGTGTGCACCGCGTAGGCGAAGTCCACCGGCGTCGCGCCGGGTGCCAGTTCGACGATGGTGGCTTGCGGCGTGAAAACGTAGATGCGCTCGTCAAAGGCCTCTGCGCCGTCCCCTCCGGCTGCGCCCTGCACTGTGTCGCGCTCCCAGGCCAGCAACTGGTTAAGCACGGCCTTGCGGGCCCGGGCGACCTGCTCCTCGAACTCTCCAGCTGCACTGACTCCGGCATAGCCACGCGCGCCCGCCTCCTTGTATGCCCAGTGCGCGGCGACGCCGTGCTCGGCATGGTCGTGCATCTCGCGGGTGCGGATCTGCACCTCCATCACACGCTCGTCCGGCCCGAGCACGATGGTGTGCAGCGACTGGTAGCCGTTGGGCTTGGGCTTAGCGATGTAGTCGTCAAACTCGCCCGGCACGGGCGCGTAGAGCTCGTGCAGCCGTGCCAACACGGCGTAGCAGTCGGCCACGCTGGCGACGATGACGCGCAGCGCGCGCAGGTCGAAGACGCGGTCCAGCGCCAGGTCCTTGCCCTGCATCTTCTTGTGGATGCTGTAGAGGTGCTTGGGCCGGCCCTGCACCTCCGCGGCAATGCCTTGCGCATAGAGGTCGGCCTGCAGCGTCGCGCGCGCCGTCTCGATGCGCTGCTCTCGCTCGACGCGCTTCTCCTGCAGCCCCTTGGCCAGCGCCTTGTAGGCCTCGGGTTCGCGAAAGCGAAAGGCCAGATCCTCCAGCTCCCACTTGATCTGCCAGATGCCCAGCCGGTTGGCCAGCGGCGCGAACACGGCCTGCGACTCGGCCGCCAGCTCCGGCGGGCAAGGCGTCTTGCTGGCCGCGTACCAGCGCAGCGTCTGCAGCCGCGAGGCCAGGCGCAGCAGCACCACGCGCAGGTCGCGCGAGAAGGCCAGCAGCATCTTGCGCACGCGCTCGGTCTGCTCGGCCTTCTGGTCGGTGCTGACCTTGGCGCTGCGTGCGGCGCGCTGCATCTGCACCAGCTTGCGCGTGTGCGTGACGAGGCTGGCATGGCTGTCGCCAAAGGCCTTGGCGACGACCTCCTCGGGTTTGGTCAGGAAGTCGGCCGCGTAGACGAGATAGGCCGCAGCCTGCAACTCCTGCGCGGCGCCCACGCTTTGCAGGATGGTGGCGACGCCGTCGGCATGCGCGAGCGCGTTCTCGCCAGTGTCCAGGGTCTCGGCGGCCAGCAGCGGCTCGGCAAAGGCGCGAGCGCGGGCCATCTCGGCGTTGGAATGTCCCGTGCTGGTGTCCAGCAACGCGACGATGGGCGCGGTGGCCGCGCCCTCGGGCATCAAGCCTGTCTTCATGAGCTCATGAACTCAAAAAATCCCTCACGATGGCGATCTGGTCGTCGTGGATCAAGGTGGGTGCGTGGCCGATGCCGGGCAGCTCGACGAGACGGGCGCCCGGGCCGCGCTGCGTCATGGCGCGGGCGGTCTCGGTGGTGAGCAGGTCGCTGTCGGCGCCGCGAATCACCAGGGTCGGGCAGGTCAGCGTGTCATAGGCGGCCCACAGCGCGGCCTCGCCGGCGGCGGCGATCTCGGGCGTAATGGTGGCAAAGGGCAGGCCGATGGCGGGGTCGTAACGCAGACGCCATTCGCCGCCCTCCTCGCGGAACAGCGGCGTGGACAACCCCAGCCAGGCCTCGTCGCTGTGCGGGCCGAAGCCCTCGGAGATGGTGCGCAGATAGGCCGCGCCCTCGGCCAGCGACGCGAAGCGCAGCGTCTTGCCGATGTAGCTGCCAATGCGCTGCAAGGCCTCGAAGCGGATGGCCGGGCCGACGTCGTTCAGCACCAGGCGACGCACCATGCCGGGCTGGCCCTCGCGCCCGCGCAGCGAGGCCACACCCAGCCCGATGAGGCCGCCCATGGACGTGCCCACCCAGTCCACCTGCTCCACATCCAGCCGCGCCAGCAGCGCCACCATGTCGGACACATAGGCCGGGATCTGGTAGCCGCCGGGCTGGCGCAGCCAGTCGGACCGGCCGCGGCCGGCCACGTCGGGGCAGACGACGCGATAGCGGCTGCTCATCACGCGGGCCAGCGCGTCGAAGTCCCGCCCCTGGCGCGACAGGCCGTGCACGCAGACCAGAACAGGGGCGTCCGCGCTCGGCCCGGCCCACTCCCAATAGGCCATGCGATGCAGGCCTGTGGCGTCGAGGCAATTGACGAAGCGCAGGTCGGGCTGGGTCATGGTTCAATCCTTTGAAACCATCGTAGCAACCCCGAAGGACCCTCCATGTTGAAAGGCAAAACCGCCCTCGTCACCGGTTCCACCAGCGGCATCGGATTGGGCATCGCCCTCTCGTTCGCGCGCGAAGGCGCGAACGTGATCCTGAACGGCTTTGGCGATGCCGACACGCCCAGGGCCGAGGTCGCTGCACTCGGCGTCAAGGTGGGCTACCACGGTGCCGACATGAGCAAGCCCGGCGACATCGCCGCCATGCTGGCCTACGCAGACGCCGAATTCGGCGGCGTGGACATCCTCGTCAACAACGCCGGCATCCAGTTTGTCGCGCCGGTGCAGGACTTCCCGGTCGAGAAGTGGGACGCCATCATCGCCATCAACCTGACCTCAGCCTTCCACACGACGCGCCTGGCGCTGCCGGGCATGCTGACCAAGGGCTGGGGCCGCATCATCAACATCGCCTCGGCGCACGGCCTGGTGGCCTCGGCGCAGAAGTCGGCCTACGTGGCGGCCAAGCACGGCCTGGTGGGTTTCACGAAGAGCATTGCGCTGGAAACGGCCACCACGGGCGTCACCGTCAACGCCATCTGCCCGGGCTGGGTGTTGACGCCGCTGGTGCAGAAGCAGGTCGACGCGCTGGCCGCGAAAGACGGCGTGAGCAACGACGAGGCGAAGCGCCGCCTGCTGGCGGAGAAGCAGCCCTCGCTGCAGTTCACGACGCCGGAGGAACTCGGCGCGCTGGCCGTGTTCCTCAGTTCGGACGCCGCCATCAATGTGCGCGGCCAGGCCTGGGCGATGGACGGCGGCTGGACGGCCGTCTAGCTATTTGGTGAGCTGCACGGAGCCGTTCACGTTGACCGTCACGGTCGCCTTGCCGGCCTCGGTAGGCAAGGCCGCATCGGCACTCTCGGCCTTCATGCGGGCCATGGCCATCATCGGCCGCGGCGCCGAGTTCTCGTCGCTGGCGATGTTGACCTCGCCGACGACATAGCTGCCGTAGCCGAACAGCTTCGCGTATTCCGACGCCTTGGCTCGGTAGCGGGTAATCGCCTGAGCGGTGATGTCGGCCTCGGCCTTCTCTCGTGACTCACGCGACAGGCTGTAGCCCACGCGGGCAATCGTCAGCGTGCTGATGCGCCCCGTCAGCTGGGCAATCGCAGCGGTGTCGCGGCCCTCGACCTGCAGCTCCGCGCTGCCCTGCCAGCCATTGATCTTGCCGGTCTTGGGGTCATGGCGCGGGTAGAGCGAGAAGCCGCCCGTCTGCACATCGACCTGGCCCGGCTTGGCGACCTTGCGCGCCTCGGCCAGCGCGGCGTCAAGCGCCTGCTTGAGCGCGGCCTGCACCGCCGCCGCTTCGACACCCTCGCGCGTCGTCGAGAAGCTGACGCCGAGCACATCGCGCACGATCTCGGCGCTGGCGCTGGCTGACAGGCTCAGCCGCTCTCGCGGCGTCTCGGCGTGGGCAGCCAGGGCCAGAGCAAGGGCGGGCAGAAGGACGAACGTACGCATAAGGCTTCCTTTCAAGACGGGAAAACCAGCTTAGCCCGGCCAGATGGCAACAAGCTGTAAGCCATGCCTGCTGTCCTACAGGCCGGGGTTTCAAACCTGAACACAATGGCGCTGTTACAAATCAAGGAGCCGCGATGAATAGCAGCGCGAACCCCCGCCAAAACCGAATTCTTGTCGTCGACGACGACGCCCGCATCCGCGACCTGCTGCGCCGCTACCTGACCCAGGAAGGCTTCGAAGTCTTGCTGGCCGAAGACAGCCGCGCCCTGAACAAGCAGCTCACCCGTGAGACCGTCGACCTCATCGTGCTCGACCTCATGCTGCCCGGCGAAGACGGCCTGACCATCTGCCGCCGCCTGCGCGCCGCCAACGACCAGACGCCCATCATCATGCTGACGGCCAAGGTCGAGGACGTGGACCGCATCGTCGGCCTGGAGGTCGGCGCTGACGACTACCTCGCCAAGCCCTTCAACCCGCGCGAGCTGCTGGCCCGCATCAATGCCGTGCTGCGCCGCCGCCCGCCGCCGGAAGCCCCGGGCGCGCCGAGCAAGGAGCCGATGACGGTCACCTTCGGCCCCTTCGAATTCGACCTGGCGCTGCGCCGCCTGATGAAGAACGGCGAGCAGCTGCCGCTGACGACCGGCGAGTTCTCGATGCTGAAGACGCTGGTGCGCCACCCGCGCCAGCCGCTGTCGCGCGACAAGCTGGCCCAGCTGGCACGCGGCCGCGAGTTCGAACCTTTCGACCGCAGCCTGGACGTGCAGATCTCGCGCCTGCGCAAGATGCTGGAAGCCGACCCGGCCCAGCCACGCTACATCCAGACGGTGTGGGGCGTGGGCTATGTGTTCGTGCCGGATGAGAACTCCTAGGCTGGGTTAGCCTAGGCGATGGCCCGCCCTCACCTCGCGCTCAACCTCTTCTGGCGCACCTTCGCCTGGCTGGCCCTGCTGCTGGCCGGCGCGGTGCTGGCCTGGCAGTACACCTTCAAGCTGCTGGAGGCCCAGCCGCGCGCATTGCAGTCGGCCGAGCAGCTGGCCGGCCTGGTCAAGCTCAGCCGCATCGCGCTGGAGCACACCGACCCGATCAACCGCGTCGCCGTCATCACATCGATGTCTCGCGGCGACACGGTGCAGGTGCGCGTGGCCGAGACGAGCGACCGCTGGCTGCCCTATGACACCACTCCCTTTGCCGAGAAGCTCGCCGCCGAACTCAGCTCCACGCTCGGCCCGCACACGGTCGTCGCCCGCAGCGTCAACGACAAGCCGGGCCTGTGGGTGCGCTATGTCGTCGGCGAGGACGCCTTCTGGCTGCGCACCAGCCCGGCACCGTTGTCCGTCTCGCTGGCCGGCAACTGGTGGTGGGTGGCCATCGCGCTGCTGGCCACCGTCGTCGGCTCGGCGCTGATCGCGCGCCTCATCAACCAGCCGCTGCGCGAGCTGGCCGACGCGGCCGGCCGCATCCGCGACGGCGAGTACGACTCGCGCCTGGACGAGAACACCATGACCAGCGAGATCCGCGAGGTCAACATGGGTTTCAACCGCATGGCCCGCGAACTCGCCAAGCTGGAGGAGGACCGCGCCGTCATGCTGGCCGGCATCTCGCACGACCTGCGCACGCCGCTCGCCCGCCTGCGGCTGGAAACCGAGATGAGCGTGGCCGACGAGCAGGCGCGCCACTTCATGGCTCAGGACATCGACCAGCTCGACGCCATCATCAGCAAGTTCATGGACTATGCGCGGCCCAACGAGACGCAGCTGCGCGAGACACGGCTGACCGACGTCGTCGAACGCGAGGTGCAGGGCTTCCGCGACCCCGACCAGATCCGCTTTCGCGTGCAGGTCAGCTCGGCGCTCAAGGTCTTCGTCGACGATACCGAGCTGGGCCGCGTGCTGCTCAACCTGTTCGAGAACGCGCGCCGCTACGGCCACGCCGAGGGCGAGCCGGCGCGCGTGGATGTGAGCGCCACGCGCCAGGGCACCTGGGTGGAGCTGCGCGTGCGCGACCACGGCCCCGGCGTGCCGCCCGACCGCCTGCAGCGCCTCACCGTGCCCTTCTACCGTGGCGACGCCGCACGCACCGCCGCCAGTGGCGCGGGGCTGGGGCTGGCCATCGTCGAAAAGTCCGTGCAGCGCCTGGGCGGCACGTTGACCATCGCCAATGCGGACGGTGGCGGGCTCATCACGGTGCTGAAGCTGCAGGCGGGCTGAGCTAACCTGACGAGCCTGTCAACCTCAGGCGCTCCTCCCGCCTGCTGCCATGCGCCTATCTGGCCGACTCGCGCTGTTGCCACTGCTGCCGCTGCTGCTGCCGCAGGCCGCCATCGGCGCGCAGGCGCTGGACGTGCTGGTCTACCCCAATGCCGGCGTGTTCGAGGCCGCGCCCGGGCAACCCGGAGGGCCTGGCGGCGCAATGCTGGAGCGCATGCAGACGCTCAGCGGCATCACGCTGCGCCAACAGATCGTGCCCATCAGCCGCGCCCTGCTGCTCGCCGAGCAGAAGCCAGGGAGCTGCGCCGTCGCCCTGTCACGCACGGCTGAGCGCGAGCCACGCTTCCTGTGGGTCGGCCCCTGGGCACGCGGCGCGCTGACGGTCTATGGTCGCGGCGACGAGACCCGGCAGGTCGACGGTGCGCAGGACCTGCGCGGGCGCAGCATCGTCGTGCTGCGCGACTCGTCGCCCGCCGCATGGCTGAGGGAGCACGGGCTGCCGGCCGAGGAGGTCAAGGACAACGGCACCGCGCTGCGCATGCTGCAGGCGCGGCGCGTGGATTTCTGGCTGGCCAACGACCTGGCCGGAAACTTCGTCATCCGCGCCGCTGGCGGCGCAGCGCCGCGCGTGCTGCACAGCGCAGGCCGCATCGACCTCTACTTCGCCTGCCACCCGGCCACCGATCCGGCCGTGCTTGGCGTACTGGATCTTGCCATCACGCAACTGCGCCGCAACGGCGAGCTGGCCGAGTTCGGCCTAGGCCGCTGATAGCAGGCACACGGCGCGCGCCTCGATGGCGCGGCCCTCGCCCACCGGGCCCATCTTCTCGGCCGTCTTGGCCTTCACGTTGATCTGGCCCAAGTCCACGCCCAGCACCTCGGCAAGACGAGCGCGCATGGCCGGGATGTGCGGCGCCATCTTGGGCGCCTGGGCGACGATGGTCGTGTCCAGATTGACGAGCTGCCAGCCCGCCTCGCGCACGCGGCGGTAGGCCTCGGCCAGCAGCACCATGGAGTCGGCGCCCTTGAACTCGGCGGCCGTGTCAGGGAAGAGCTTGCCGATGTCGCCCAGGGCCGCGGCGCCGAGCAGGGCATCGGTGATCGCGTGCGCCAGCGCGTCGGCGTCGGAGTGGCCGAGCAGGCCGTGCGTGTGCGGGACGGTGATGCCGCCCAGGACGAGCGGGCGGCCGGTGACGAGCTGGTGGGTGTCCCAGCCTTCGCCAATCCTCAGTGCGGGGAGCGCGGGAAGAGTCATGCCGGCATTCTCGCTGCCTGATATGGTGCGCCCCGCCATGAAACGACTCGCCCCTTTCTGCTGGTTCGTCTGCCTGCTCGCGCTCTGCCAGCTGGCCCTTGCCGAAACGCTGCCGCCCCGCCCCAAGATCGGCCTCGTGCTGTCCGGCGGCGGCGCGCGCGGCCTGGCCCACATCGGCGTGCTGCGCGTGCTGGAGGAGATGCAGGTGCCGGTGGACCTCATCGTCGGCACCAGCATGGGCGCCGTCGTCGGCGGGGCCTATGCGTCGGGGCGCAACCTCGACGAGCTGGAGGCGCTGGTGAAGAGCGCCAACTGGAACGCCATCCTGGCCGACCGTCCGGCGCGCGAGCGCCTGGCCATCCGCCGCCGCGAGGATGACGAGCGCCTGCCCTCGCGCATCGAGTTCGGCTTCAACCTGCAGCGCGGCGCCATGCTGCCAGGCGGCGCGGCGGCCAACGGCCTGCTGGAGGCAACGCTGACGTCGCTGCTGCCGGCCACGCGCACCGACGACCCGCTGCGCCGGCTGCCCATCCCCTTTCGCGCCGTGGCGACCGACCTGCTCTCCGGCGCCATGCTGGACCAGGCCGACACGCCGCTCTTCGAGGCCCTGCGCGCCTCCATGGCCGTGCCCGGCGTGTTCGCGCCGCTGCGCGTCAACGGCCGGCCGCGGGTGGACGGCGGCCTGGTGCGCAACCTGCCCATCGACCTGGCGCGCCAGCTCGGCGCCGACATCGTCATCGCCGTCAACGTCGGCACGCCACTGCTGGAAGAGCGCGAGATCACCAGCGCCGTAGCCGTCGCCAACCAGATGCTGCAGATCCTGACCGAACAGAACGTGCAGCGCTCGCTGCGCGAACTGACGACCCGGGACATCGTCATCGACCCCGACCTGGGCGGCATGGGCTTCATGGACTTCTACCGCGCCGACGAAGCCATGGCCACCGGCCGGCGCGCGGCGCTGGCGGCCGGCGAGCGCCTGGCCCTGCTGGCTTCGCCCGCCGCCTACGCCGCCTTGCAGGCGCGCCGCCTGGGACCGCCCGAGTCGGCACTGGCCGCGCTGCCGCTGGGCGAGTTGAAGATCAGCGGCACGAGCCGGCTCAACGCCGAGGCGCTGCGGGCCGAGCTGGCGCTGGCGCCGGGCGACCCGGTCGGCCGCGAGGTGCTGACCCGCGCCGTCGAGCGCCTGGACGGCACCGGCGACTTCGAGCGCATCGAGACCGAGATCGACGACCGCGACGGCAGGCGCAATGTCGAGTTCAAGCTCACCGAGGCCGACTGGGCCGCCAGCCGCGTGCGTCTGGGGCTGGAGCTGTACAGCAACTTCGCCGACGCCAACAGCTACTCGCTGGTGGCCATGCATGTGGCCAACTGGCTCAACCCCTGGGGCGCGGAGCTGCGCAGCGTCGCACGCCTGGGCTCCTCGCGCGGCCTCAACACCGAGTTCTACCAGCCACTGGGCCCCGGTTCGCGCTGGTTCGCCAGCGCCAAGCTCAGCTACGCGGCTGGCAGCAACGACCTCTTCGACCAGGGCCAGCGCGCGCTGCGCCTGTCCAGCAGCCTGACCAGCGCCCAGCTCGAGCTGGGCCACCGCATCGCCGGCCTGGGCGACCTGCGCGTCGGCATCGGCCGCCTGCGCGCGGACGACGAGGTCGTGCTGCCCGTCGTTCCCGGCGGCAGCCGGCGCGCACAGACCTATGGCCAGCAATACGTGGAGCTGCACACCGACTCGCTGGACTCGCTGGCCTTTCCCAGCCGCGGCCAGTGGACGACGGCGCGCATCGAATGGCTGCACCCGCGCGGCGAGCCGAGCGTCATCAACGCCTCGCTGCTGGGCCTGGCGGCCTTCCGCCTGGGCGAATGGGCCGGCCAGCTCTACGGCGAGTTCGCCCATGCTGAGCGCGGCCAGGCGCGCTCTCTGGGCGGCTACCTGCGCCTGTCCGGCACGCCGGACGGCGCGTTGCTGGGCGAGAACATGGTGCTGGCCCGCGTCGTCATGGCGCGGCGCATCGGCGAGATGCCGGTCGGCCTGGGCGGGGCGGTGCGCGTGGGCTTCTCGCTGGAAGCCGGCGCCGTCGGCGCGGGTGCGGGGCTGAAGCTGTCCAACCTGCCCCGCAGCGGCTGGCAGCAGGCGGCCAGCGGCTTCCTCAGCGTGGACACGCGCTTCGGGCCGTTCTTCCTGGCGCTGGGGACGACACGGCGCGGCGAGACCTCGGCCTATCTGCTGCTCGGCCCCACTTGGTAAGCCGCGCGAGGAATGAATTGCCGGTCAAGCCCGGCGTTCATCGGCCGATAAGCCTTTGGAGTACGCCCGCACATTCGCGGTTCCGTGCCCACCAGGAGCCGAGGAGCAACCCATGACGAAAATCTTCCACCGACCCACGCACCTTCAGGCCTCGCTGGCCCTGAGCGCCCTCGTGCTGCTTGGCGCAGCCGGCATGCGCGCCGTGCAGGCCGCCGACAACGCCACCGCGACCGCGACCGCCGTCGTGCTGGCGCCCATGGCCGTGACCRGGTTTTCCCACCTCGCCTTTGGCAACGTCGTCGCCGGCAACGGCGTCGTCACGCTGGCGACCGACGGCACGCGCACCAAGAGCGGCACGACCGCCCTGCCCACCGGCGTGGCCGGCGCCGCCGCGCGCTTCGACGTGACTGGCACCGGCAACAACACCTTCTCCATCGACTACACCGGCAGCGACTCGACGCTGACCGATGGCAGCACCACGATGGCCGTCGACTGGATCACCGAAGCCCTGACGACGACGACGGCGACCGGCAAGACCGACGAGACCACCGACGCGGCGACCGGCACGCTGTCCTCGGGTGCGGCCTATATCTTCGTCGGCGGCAAGCTGACGGTGGGTGCGGCCCAGGCGGCGGCCACCTACACCGGCACCGTCAAGGTCACCGTCGCCTACAACTGAAGCCATGACGACCGCTCGCCACTGCGCACTGTGTGCCGCAGCCGGCCTGCTCTGCGGCCTGACGCCACTGATGCCGGCCTTCGCGGCCAGCACCACGGCCCAGGCCGGCGCGACCGTGGTGCTGCCCGCCAGCGTCAACGCCTGGCTGGGCGTGCCCGTCAGCGTGCAGGACCTGCTGCTGGCCCAGGACGCACCCGCCGGCCCTGCCACCGGCGGACTGGTGCCGCGCGTGGCCAGCGCGTCGACGCCGGCCATCCTGCGCGCCCTGCCCGTGTGGATAGGCGCCGCCATCGAGAGCCGCCAGGCCTTCGGCATCGACATCGTGCCGGCGGCCGGCGCGAGCCTGCTGGCGCGCGGCCCGGCCGCGGCGGTGTCGGTGGCCTCCGCCGCGACCGGCGGCGACGGCGAGGCGCCTCTGGTCATCACCGTTGCCTTCAACTGATCTGCCGATGCGCTTGCCGGCCCGTCGCTGCGCCCTGCCCTGGGCCCTGCTGCTCGCCAGCATCGCCGCACCAGCGCAGACGCTGAACAACACCGCCGCCCTGTCTTTCGGCGCCTTCACGGCCGGGGGCGGCGGCAGCATCAGCGTCGGCACCGGCGGCGCGCGCATGAAGACGGGCAGCGTCATCCTCGTCAACCAGGGCGGCGCTGCCAGCGCCGCGCAGTTCACCATCACCGGCACGCCCAACGCGATGTTCGACATCACGCTGCCGGTGGACGGGACCGTCTTCCTCAGCGACGGCGCCAGCGGCAGCATGGCCTTGAACGGCTTCGTCAGCAGCCCCGCCGCCGTGGGCGTGCTGTCGGGCGGCGGCACGCAACAGATCAACGTCGGCGCAACGCTGAGCGTGGGCAGCTCGCAGGCCACGGGCAGCTACACCGGGTCGTTCAACGTCACCGTCAACTATCAATAAAGCCAGGAAATCCTGGCGCTATTGCGCGCTTTGAAGCGCTCAAGTCCTGGCGACGATGGCGGCATGCGTGCATCGATCAAGCTCATCCAGCTGGCGGCCTTCGGGCTGCTGTCGCTGCTGTCGCACGCGGCCCAGGCCGACCTGATGCTGTTCCCGACGCGCATCGTCTTCGACAAGCAGCAGCGCGCCGCCCAGGTCGAGCTGATGAACCAGGGCAAGACGCCCGAGACCTACCGCATCAACCTCGTCAACCGCCGCATGGGCCCGAACGGCGAGTTCATCGCCGTCGACCAGCCCGGCCCCGGCGAGCAGTTCGCCGACGCCCTGCTGCGCTACTCGCCGCGCCAGGTCACCATCCCGCCCGGCGGCTCGCAGATCGTGCGCATCCTGCTGCGCAAGCCCGATGAGCTGGCCAGCGGCGAATACCGCTCGCACCTGCAGTTCGACCGCGTCGCCGAGGCCACCGGCGCCAGCAGCGTCGAGGAAGTCGCCAAGCGCGACGGCAAGACGCTGGGCGTCGTCATCCAGGCCCTGGTCGGCGCGTCCATCCCGGTCATCGTGCGTCAGGGCGACACCCACGCCAGGCTCGATCTGACCGACGTGGCCGTGCAGCCGGCGTCCGCCCAAGGGCCCGGCACGCTGTCCTTCCAGATGAAGCGCGAGGGCAACCGCTCGGTCTATGGCGACCTGCTCGCCACCTTCACGACGACGGCCGGCGTGACCTTCGAGGTCGCGCGCGCTGGTGGCGTGGCCGTCTACGCACCCAATGCGGCGCGGCGCGTGCAACTGCCCCTGCAGCTGCCGGCCGGCAACGCCCTGCCCGGCGGCACGCTGAAGCTCGCCTTCAGCGAGCGTCCCGAGTCCGGCGGCAAGCTGCTGGCCGAGACCAGCCTCAACCTCCCGTAAGGCGCCGGCGCTCCGCGCGCGACGCGCCATGGCCCAGTTCCACGCACGCCTTCTCGCCACGGCGGCCCTGCTGCTCGCGCCGCTGCTGGTCCTGGCCGCACCGGACGACGCACCGACACCGCTGCGCCGCCTGGAGGTGCAGCTCGACGGCCGCGCGCTGGCCGAGCCGCTGGACGTCTTCCAGACCGACTACCAGGTGCTGCTGCCGCTGGGGGCCGTGTCGCGCCTGCTCGGGCTGGACATCCGCGTACAGACGGCATCCAACCGCGCCGCCGGCACCCTACCCGGCTCGGGCGAGCCCTTCTGCCTGGACCTGGTCGAGTCGACCATGCGCATCGGCGAACGGCGCCTGGCCTTCGAGCCACGCCTGGCCCAGGCCATCGGCGGCGACATCTATGTGTCCACCCAGCTGCTGGCGCGCTGGCTGAACCTGGAGCTGGCCGTGGACCTGCCGCACTGGCAGCTGCGCCTGCGCGCCCGCGACGCCATCGCCGCCGCACCGCCCCCGCCAGTCCAACCCGCAGACCCGCGCCGCCTCGACGACAGCAACCTGCTCGTGCTGGAGGTGACGCTGGACGGCCAGGTGCTGTCCGACAGCTTCTCCGCCTACCAGGACGGCACGCAGACCCTGCTGCCGCTGGGCGAGCTGTCGAGGCTGCTGACGCTGGCCATCCAGGTCAGGCCCGAGCGCGGCAGTGCGGACGGCCTGCTGCCGCACGAGCGCGGCTTCGCGCTGAACCTGGCCGAATCCCTGGCCAGCATTGGCGGCCGCGAGCAGCGCTTCGAGCCGCGCCTGGCCGGTGTCGTCGGCGACGACATCTACGTCTCCAAGCAGCTGCTGACGCGCTGGCTGCCGCTGGACCTGCAGGTCGACCTGGCCACGCTCAAGCTCAAGGTCGTGCCGCGCGAGAAGCTGCCGCTGCAGGAGAAGCTGGAGCGCGAACGCCTGGCCGCTGCCCTGGCCGGCCTGCAGCCCGCCGAGCGGCCCAACTACCCCTACACGGCGTCCAGGCCCGGGCTGATCGACGTGCCGTCCATTGACCAGTCCTTCGGCGCCGACGCTCGCTTCGGCCGCCACTCGCGCCAGTACAAGGCCGCCTACACGGCCTACATGACCAGCGACCTGGTCGGCATGGAAGGCTCGGCCTATGTGCTCAAGACCCAGGACAAGGCCAGGCCCGACCTGCGCCTGACCCTGGCCCGCAACGACCCCGACGGCGGCCTGCTGGGCCCGCTGCGGGCGCGCTCGGTGGCCCTGGGCAATATCGCCCTGCCCAGTGTGCGCAACGTCATGCAGGGCAGCGCCAAGGGCAATGGCGTGGCCGTCAGCAACCGGCCGCTGGACCAGCCCAACAGCTTCGACCGCCACAGCCTGCGCGGCGACCTGCCGCCGGGTTGGGACGTTACCCTGTACTACAACGACCAGCTGCTGGGCTACCAATCCTCGCGCGCCGATGGCCAATACGCCTTCGACGACCTGCCGCTGTCGTTTGGGCAGAACGAGTTCCGCCTTGTCTTCCACGGGCCGCTGGGCCAGCTGCGCGTGGAGAAGCAGAGCTTCCTGCTCGACCAGGCCAGCGTGAAGCCCGGCGAGCTCTTCTACACGCTGGCCTCGCAGGTGGCCGACGACGGCTCGGTGCGCAGTGTTGCGCAGGCCGACATCGGCCTGGGCAAGAAGCTCACCGGCAAGGTCGGCCTCGTGCGCCGGCCGCGCATCGTCAACGGCGTGGCCACCGAGTCGCTGGACTATGGCCAGCTCGGCCTGCTGGCCTATCTGGACGCGATGATCGTCAGCGGCCAGATCGCCACCATGCGCGGCGGTGGCGCCCTCGGCGAGCTGGGCCTGAAGACGCGCCTGGGCAGCTTTGCGCTGGACCTGCTGCACACCCAGCGCCAGGGTCACTTCATCAACGACCAGTTCGCCGACGTGGCCGGCGGCGTGCGCCAGCGCGACGAGCTGCGCCTGCAGGGCAGCGTGCGTCTGGGCGGCCTGCCGCGCGTCGCCCTCGACGTCAGCGCGCTGCGCAACGCGATGGAGGTCGGGCCCAACCAGTTACAGCTGGGCCTGCGCACCTCGGCCATGCTGTGGGGCACGGCCATCTCCAACAGCCTGCGCTGGCAGCACAGCGGCGAGTTCACCGGCACCGACGGCGCACTGCAGGTCAGCCGGCGCGTCGCCAACGTCGGCCTGAACGCGCAGTTCAACTACCGCCTGCAACCCGGCGCCAGCCTGCAGGCCATCGCCATCAGCGCCGACCGCAACCTGGCCGACGGCTACCAGGTCAACGCCGGCCTGCTGCGCACCATGGACTCGGGCCTGACGCTGGTCTCCGGCGGCTTCAGCAAGAACCTTGGGGCATTTGGCCTGGCCCTCAGCGCCAGCTACTCCAGCCAGCGCGAGCTGGCCCTGGGCCTGCAGCTCTTCGTGGCGCTGGACCGCGACCCGCGCAGCGGCCGCTGGCAGCTCGACGGCCAGCCGCTGGCCGGCAGCGGCGCCGTGTCGGCCCGCGCCTTCGTCGACCGCAACATGAACGGCATCCGCGACCCCGGCGAGGACTTCGTGGCCAACGCCGGCTTCATCCTCAACGGCGGTGGCCGCCACCCACGCCTGACCGATGCCGGCGGCGTCGCGCTGCTGAACCGCCTGGCCCCCGGCCGCTACGCCGACATCGCGCTGGACCCAACCACGCTGGAAGACCCGCAGTGGAAGCCGCTGACCCCCGGCGCCCGCATCCTGCCGCGGCCCGGCCGCATCGAGCAGCTGGAGTTCCCGGTCATCACGACCTCCGAGGTCGAAGGCACCATCTACCTCGTCGAGGCTGGCAGCAAGAAGCGCGGCATCGGCGACGCGCAGGTCGAGCTGGTCAATGGCGAGGGCCTGGTCATCGCCACGACGACCAGTTCAGCCGACGGCTACTACCTCTTCCACCAGGTCACGCCCGGCGCACTGCGGCTGCGCATCGCGCCGGAGCAGGCGGCCAAGCTGAAGCTGGTGGGTGCGCTGGAGCGGGCCTTGGACGTGCCGGACAACGGCGATTTCCTCAGCGGGCAGGACCTGGAACTGCGGCTCTGAACGGCTGGCCGCCATGGCTTTGCACCGATTGACAGTTCGCCTGGCCGTCGCATAGCTTGCAGGCAATGAAGAACACCGCTTTCGCCCTGTTGGCCGCCATTTCCGGTGTCGCGCACGCGGCCATTCCATCCGACTACGAGCCCACCGTCGTCGAGGCGCCGTTCAGTTTCTCGGAGCGGGTTTTCGACCTCTCCCCCGCGCTGCTGCGCGCCGAGCGGGAGCACAAGGGCCTCTACATCTATCTGGGCGCCAAGGATTGCCCGCCCTGCCGTGCCTACGAGGTGTTCCTCAGCCAGCACCGCGCCGAATTGCTGCCCGCGTTCCGCAATTTGGTGTTTGTCGACCTCCGAACCTGGGTGAGGGGCCCGGACATCAAGTTCAAGGTCGGCGACAAGCTGTATGCGTTTCAGGAGTTCAGGCAAAAGGTCAGGGACAGCAACAAGGGCTGGTCCTACCCGTATTTCTGGCTGGTAGATCCCGCCTTGAAGCGGCTCAAGAAGATGCCTGTCGGTTCGGACAATTACCTGACCGTCGACAAGCAGCTGGAGGTGCTCAGGCTGCCGGCCGAGCCGCTCGATCGTCGGGCGGTTGAGGCCCCACCAGAAGCTGCGTCGCCAGAGCAAAGTCCTCCGGCCAGGTCACCTTGAAATTAGCCATGGACGCGCGCACGAGGCGAGGCGCCAGGCCCAGGGCCTCGATGGCACTGGCTTCGTCGGTAGCCGCAGCACCCATCTCGGTCAGGGCTTTCTCGACGAGGCCGAGGCGGAACATCTGCGGCGTCTGCGCGGCCCATTTGTCGCGGCGGTCCACCGTGGCGGTGACGCGGCCGTCGGCGTCGCCGGCCTTCAGCGTGTCGGCAATCGGCTGGGCCAGCAAGCCGCCAACGGCGTCGTGCTCGCAGGCGACTATCAGCGCATCGACCCACTCGGGGCGCAGCAGGCAGCGGGCGGCGTCGTGCACAAGCACCCAGTCGTCATCGCTCGCACCGCGACGGCGCAACTCGGCCAGGCCGCCGAGCACGCTCTCGGCCCGGCTTGCGCCACCCACACGGGCGACCCAGCCTTTGTGATCGGGCAGCGCGGCCTCGAAGCGGTCGTCGTCCGGCGACAGCACCACCAGCGTCTGCGCAATACGCGATACCTCAGCGAGTGCTGCCAGCGTATGGGCGAGCATGGGCTTGCCGGCGATGGCTACGTATTGCTTTGGCATGCCGGCGCCGGAGCGCTCGCCAATGCCGGCGGCGGGGACGAGGGCGAAGAAGCGGGGACTGGTCATCCCCGACATTCTCAGGCGTCGTGCCCGGGGTTCTGTCGCGCGAGGCGCCGCAGCAGCCCTGGCCAGGCCAGTTCGGCACCGGAGCCGCGCATGACCTTCTCGCTCTGTGCGCGTATCCCGGCCAGGATCTGCGCCGGGATGCGGATCAGCTCGCCACCACCCGCCTGCGCGGCGATCTGGATCTCGCAGGCGCGTTGCAGCATGAACATCTTCAGGAAGGTGTCGGCGGCGCTGCGGCCCAGCGTCAGCAGGCCGTGGTTGCGTAGCATCATCAACGAGGTGTTGCCCAGGTCGGCGACGAGACGGACCTTCTCGTCCGGATTGAGCGCCACGCCCTCATAGCCGTGATAGCTCAGCGAAGCCAGCGGGAACAGGCTGTGCTGCGAGATCGGCAACAAACCCTCACGCTGCGTGCTGACCGCCACACCGGCCACCGTGTGCAGGTGCATGACGAACTGCGCGTCCTCGCGTGCCTCGTGCACGGCGCTGTGGATGATGAAGCCGGCCGGGTTGACGTTGTAGTCGCTGGGGGCGACCTTCTCGCCCGCCTGGTCCACCTTCACGAGACTGCTGGCCGTGATCTCCTCGAACATCATGCCGTAGGGGTTGATGAGGAAGTGGTGCTCCGGGCCGGGCACGCGCGCCGAGATGTGGGTGAAGATCAGGTCGTCCCAGCCATGCAGCGCCGCGAGGCGGTAGAGGGCTGCGAGGTCGCAGCGGACGGCCCATTCTTCGGCGGTGCAGGTCGGCGTCTGGCTCATGGTGGTCTCCTCACGGGAAAGCGTTTTTCAGCATAGCGCCGACAATCGCACAGCCCCTGTCACCTCCGTTCCCATGCTGATTGCCGACCTCCGCCAGCGCCTGCGCGCGCTGGGCGCCAACCCCGACCATGAAAGCCGCGTGCTGCGCCACTGGGTGCAGCTGCTGCCTTTGGACGGCGGCAAGCGGCCCTTGCAGGGCTTCCTGCCCAAGGCGGTCATGGCAGCCCTGCCCGCACTGATGGCCGAGCTGGAAAGCCTGGTCGCGCTGCGCAGCGAGCATGCCGGCGGCGACGGCGAGTCGGCGCGGCTGCTGCTGGGCCTGAATGACGGTCAAACGGTGGAGACCGTACTGCTGCCGCGCGACGGCGTCTGCGTGTCCAGCCAGGTGGGCTGCGCGGTCGGCTGCCGCTTTTGCATGACGGGCGTGGACGGGCTGATACGCCAGGTCGGCAGCGCCGAGATCGTGGCCCAGGTGGTGCTGGCGCGGCGCAAGAACGCGAAGCTGAAGAAGGTCGTCTTCATGGGCATGGGCGAGCCCTCGCACAACCTCGCCAGCGTGCTGGACGCGATCACGCTGCTGGGCCGCGAAGGCGGCTTTGCGCACAAGCAGCTGGTGTTCTCCACCGTCGGCGACGAGCGCGCCTTTGAGGCGCTGAATGCGGCCGAGGTGAAGCCGGCGCTGGCGCTGAGCCTGCACACGAGCGACGCCGCCAAGCGCGCCGACCTGCTGCCGCGCGCACCACGCCTGTCGCCCGAAGACCTCGTCGAAGCGGCCGACGCCTATGCCCGCGCCAGTGGCTACCCCATCCAGTACCAGTGGACGCTGCTGAACGGCGTCAACGACGGGCCCGAGGAGCTGGACGGCATCGTCCGCCTGCTCAAGGGCCGCTACGGCCTGCTGAACATGATCCCCTTCAACAGCGCCCCCGGACTGCCCTTCACTCGGCCGAGTTGGGAGCGCGCGCGGGCCATCGCCGCCGAGCTGTGCAGCCGCGGCGTGCTGACCAAGCTGCGCGACTCCGCCGGCCAGGACGTGGAAGGCGGCTGCGGCCAGTTGCGCGCCCGTGAGGCCGTAGGCCGCCCCATTCGCGTCGTGCGGGCGTCGTGAGGATTCACGCCTGACGGAGTGAACCGCCACCACAAACGGTGACAGCGCTAGCCCCATTGGCACGCAGAATGCACGCGCCGCGTCGGCTCCGATGCGAGAAAACATTCCATTGGAGAGACATGACCCTGCTTCAGACACTCGCTGCGCAAGCCCGCATGGCCGCATTGATCGCCGGCACCGCGCTGTGCCTTCAGGCCACGGCCGCTCCCACGGTCAACAAGTTCGAGCCCACGGCCCAGCTGGGCGGCAGCACGCTGCAGCTCAACGGCAAGGGCACGCGGGTGCGCCTGGTCTTCAAGGCGTATGACATGGGCCTGTACACGACCAAGCACGCCAGCACGGCGGCTGAGCTGTTCGCGATGCCAGGCCCCAAGCGCCTGCAGTTCACGGCGCTGCGCGACCTGCCCGGCACCGACCTGGGCCGGCTCTTCCTGCGCGGCATCAGCGACAACACGCCCGCCGCGCAGCTGACCCGCCACACGCTGTCCACCACCCGCCTCATCGAGATCTTCTCGGGCAAGGCCAAGCTCGTCTCGGGCGACACCTTCGCCATGGACTTCATTCCCGGCAAGGGCACGCAGTTCTACATCTCCGGCCAGGCCCAGGGCGAGCCGGTGGGGGACGACGAGTTCTTCACGCTGGTGCTGCGCATCTGGTTCGGCGACTCGCCAGCGGACGTGCAGTTGCGCGATGCCCTCTTGGACGGCGGAAAGAACTAGCCTCCTAGAATCCTTGCCGTGCGCCGCTTCTTCCTCGCCCTCCTCGCCCTGCTCGTGACAGCCCAGCTGTCGTGGGCCGGTGCGGCGCTGTGCTGCGTGGATGAACTGGCCGAGCAGAACATCGCCCTGCTGAGCGGCGAGCCAGCCCATGCGGCGGCGGCGGGCGATGCGCATCCGGTCTGCGAGACCGGCCACTGCCATTGCCACCACACGGGGTGTGCGGCGCCGCTGGCTGAAGGCCAGGGTCCCGCTGCATCTCAGGCCGTGGCGCCGGAGCCCGCTGCGGCTGTGCGGCTCCAGTCCCACACGCCTCAAGGGCTTGAACGCCCCAATTGGCTGCGCGCCTGATTCGGCGCGCCGCTTCCCACTTCCTTCTTCACTGTTGAAGCGTGGCACCCGCCGGGTGCCGGCCGCGCGCCGAACCGTCCGTTGTCCCAACAACCTGGAGAGTTCGATGCGAAGCCTTGCTGGCTTACTTTGGATGACGCTGTTCGCCAGCGCGTCCCATGCCCTGACCCTCGCCGAGGCGCAAGCCCTGGCCCTCACCCATAACCCCGACCTTGCCCATGCGCGGCTGGAGCTGCAGGCGCAGCAAGGCGCGGAGCTGCAGGCCGGCGCGCGGCCCAACCCCGAGCTGGGCGTGCTGCTGGAAGACAGCCGCAGCGCCACGCGCACGACCACCCTGCAGCTGTCCCAGGCCATCGAGCTGGGTGGCAAGCGCGCCGCCCGTCAGGCTGCCGCCGCGCAAGTGCGCGAGCAGGCCGCCGTGGCGCTGACCGCGCGGCAGGCCGACGTGCGCGCGGCCGTGGCGACGGCCTTCTTCGAACTGCTTGGCGCCCAGGAGCAGCAGCGGCTGGCCGAGTCGTCGCTGGCGCTGGCACGCAGCGTCGCGGGCGCCGCCGACAAGCGGCTGCAGGCCGGCAAGGTGGCGCCGCTGGAGCTGGCCAAGGCCCGCGTCGCCGAAGCGGGGGCGCGCGCCGAGCTGGCGCAGGCGCAGAGCGACCTGCTG